>JAWCGL010000054.1:0-7171 GCA_038857155.1 Bathyarchaeia archaeon | reverse complement strand
AAGCTTCCAGTAACGTTTCCGTATACCGTAGGCCAAGTGCCGATATACTATAACCATAAGAGTACTGGTAGGCCTCCATCTCCCATAAATAAGTGGACGTCCAAGTACATAGATGCCCCATACACGCCTCTCTTCCCCTTCGGCCATGGGCTAAGCTACACGAAGTTCGAGTATAGCGGCTTAGAAGTAGACCCCTACGAGGTCGGAGATGGAGATACCATAAAAGTTAGGCTTAAAGTGAGGAATATCGGCGGTAGGGAGGGTGACGAAGTCGTACAGCTGTATATTAGGGATATCGTGGCAAGCGTTACCAGGCCGGTTAAAGAGCTTAAAGGCTTTAAGCGTATAAACCTCAAGCCTGGTGAAGAAAAGGATGTCGAATTCATCCTGACGCTCGAGGATATATCGCTCCTAAACCATGAGATGAAGAGGGTCGTCGAGCCAGGCGACTTCATGGTTATGGTTGGATCATCATCAGAAGATATACGGCTGACTGGAACCTTTAAAGTAAAAACCTACGTAGAGCTTCCACGGAGATAAACGGCCATAGCATAGATGGGTAGCGTTCACACCTATATGGCAGAACAGCCCAAAGGCATAACATAAGTGTGGGGTTTAACGATATACTCTAACGTTCATCATTCTCGCTTAGCCCTCCATCGAAATAATCTATATAGAAGAATATACCAATTGTTATTGGTATATTGTAAAATTTATTTCGGTCAGATCCACTTGATCATATAAAGGCTATGGATAGATCTGGGAGTAAAGCAGGTATGGAGAGGGTTGCAGTGATAGCGATATCGGCAGCCCTGTATGCGGCGGCTATCACCGTTACAGCACCTATACCTACCCCCTGGGGTGTAGGTCATTTTAGACCGGGTGTAGTCGTACCTGCGCTATTCGCTTTGATATCCACACCTATGGTTGCAGGTATAGGTGCAGCTATGGGTACATTCATAGGCAGCTTCACCCTATCACTATTCGGTCTAAGTAACCCTATACTAAGCCTGATATCCGGTGTACCAGGTAACTTCATAGGATTCTACCTTCTAAGCTTCCTATCATCTAGATATAGATCTCTAGCCGCATTCATAGCTTCAAGCCTAGTATCGCTATTCATAGGTAATATCATCGCAGCTTCAGGGGTCCTACTATACTACTCGACAGTGGCTCCATTATGGCTATCATGGACTATAGAAGCTAAGCTATCCGTAGCCATAGGTTTAACGTTATTCTGGGTTACGACGATGCTACCGTTCGTAGTAACGTTAACACCGGTGATAGCTGGGGCTTTAAACCCGATTATATCCAACCTAAATTCGAGTATACTGAGGAGGGTAGAGTTTACAAGGGTGGGTAGCAGATCTAGAATCGTATACTCCTCGCTAATAGTAGCCCTTATACTAATCTCGATCTATGTTACCGCAACCCTAACACCTATAGGCGATATATTATTTGCTAAGGCTATCAAACCGGAGTATATTCCATGGGTTAAAGCCCTCATACTAATCTCAGGGCTAGTAACCCTAGCCTTCGGTATAACAGCATCGGTAATGCTGAAGATTGAAAGTAAGATAAGTAGTAGCGGTATACGTGTGTGAATAGCTAAAAAGCATCCTTCTATCCATCCTCGAGGATTACCCCCTCACCGCCTTCTCTATTTCCCTCTGTATTATCGAAGCTGTAGATGGACCTAAGCTCATACTCTCCTCATATCTACCTGGAGTCCAGCTATCTTCAGGTATTATGTAGCCGACCTCATCGTTTCCAAGGCAAGCTATAACCTTACATCTACCATCTATCACGCCTCTCACCTCCATACCCATCCTAGGTAAAGCCTCCCCAGGTATAGTTACGATCGATATCCCACCGATCCTAGCGATACAAACCTCCGTCACGATCCCTCCATCCATAATCGAACGTCTTAGAAGGCTCCTCCTCCTAGCTTCGAGGAATACAGGATTCTCTAAGGGTAGGGTTAACTCGCTATACGCTATATCGATCTTAGCATCTTCAACTATCCACCCATACCTTAAACATTCTAGAGCATACCCAGCCAGTTTAACCCCGATACGTTCAGCTTCATCGAAACTCCTAGCTTCGACATCAGGTGTTAGCATACCTCCTAGGGGGCCGTTCACGAATACAGTTACACCGCCTATAGCATCCTCTACACTCGATCTAAGATAATGTACATAATCCGATGTTACGAGCTTATTCTCGTTAGATAAGACTTCGGGATGGCATGCGAAATTAACCACAGTAGCTACGGTACACCCATACTCATCGTAGAATCTCGATACAGATAGGTAGCGATCCACTAACCCCCTATCACGGCTATTCTTCACTATACCTCTAGGATCAACCCATACCCATGAATACCTAGCATAACCCCTCCTCATACCCTTCAAAGCTCTAGATACAGCTTCATACAGCATCGATCCTAGAAACTCCATATAGCTATCATCCAAGCCGCTGGTATACTCATCAGGACCCCATAGACCTATGGTATCAGGACCGGAATGCGTATGCGTAGAGCAGAAGATTATCTCCCAAGGCTTCAAGCCATGGTCTCTAGCTAACCTCCCCCTCACCTCATCGATGAAATCTTTGAATAAGC
This sequence comes from Bathyarchaeia archaeon, assembly GCA_038857155.1. Classification (GTDB taxonomy): domain Archaea; phylum Thermoproteota; class CALKCG01; order B24; family DRYS01; genus DRYS01. The sequence continues at coordinate 4,548 of JAWCGL010000054.1, read as the reverse complement.
CTATAAGATCAAGCGATACTACCACTAAACATCGATCATCAACCCTGATAGATATAGTCGAAGCATATAGCTCGTCATGCACCCCCTCGCTAACCCTATTACGGTTAAACCCTGCTAAGAACACCCTTCCAGATGGCGTAATATCCATCCTAGAGGAGCCTACCTCTAACAAAGCACTACCCCCATCATAAACCTATGTATGATTAAAGGTTTGAATCTACCCCATGGACGCCAGACACTCTAAGATTCTCCTAACATCTAGATCATCCCTCAAATAGACCCCTATCTTAGATGCCTCCGTAGCTAACGGGTCTCTCCTACGAACCAGCCTAGTAAGCTCATCGATCGTTAAAGGTATTACCTCGAAGCCTGGTGGATAATCTATAGCCTTAAGCCTCTCTAAAGGATTTCCGGTAAACTCCCCTACGAGTAGTATATCTACATCGCTCCACAGATTAAAATCGCCTCTAGCATAGGATCCTATCAGGATCGCCGTAGCCCTAAACTTTAAGCTATCCGCCCAATCCCTAGCCCTCCTTATAGCCTCCTCCCTCAACCTTCTCCTCTCTTCAAATACCTCCATAAATCCTCAACCCACGAGATAACATATCCAGAGTAACTGATAGCATTAGTGGCGTCTAGCTTAGTATAGTATTCATGAGGCATACCCTCAGCCCATACATTAGGATACCTGGTAGGTACATAATATTTATCTAAGGTCTTAGCATACTCTACAACCTCATCTGGAATCGAAATACCTGCAGATCTAACGTTCATCAATAGTTTCGCTACACTATGACCGTAAGCTGGTGAACCGATACCGTACAGCAACGCTTTAACAGCGAACTCAGCCGCCTGCTGAGCTTTAAAGCAGGCCCAGTTATAATCCCCCCTATCCATGTCGCCGTAGGCAGATTCTAAAGTCCTTCTAGCGGTAGATATCCATCTAAGATACTCGCTACCGTCAAGCATACCCTACCCACTAACCTCAATACCGATCAGATTTCTAATTAAAATTCTTCTACAACCCACTGAGTCATAGATCTCTATATTATCCCCATCATAAATATCTTCTCCAGCCTAGCATCCATATTCTCGGATTCGATAATACCATCCTATTTCAGGATAATCTCGCTTATAGTCGTAATTAGCTTCTTCACCTCCTCTAACGCATTCTCGACATCTTCTTTTGTCGCAAGATTCTCATAGAAGTTTTTATGCATGGAGTCCGCTTTCATGAAGACTGTTCTAACCCATTCGCCAAGCTCTCCCACAACTTCATTCTTATATATCCAAAGATCTGCATGACTCTCAATCCTTCTAGCTCTTCTATAAAGAGCATAGGCTTTTATCGTTAAAGCACATGCACCCCAAATCTTCTCCGACGCTTGTCTAAGATCCCCCTTCTCAACCTCTAAGCGAGCTTGGTGGATCAAGCTTTCCGCTCCTTCGATGTAGCTTCTAGAAGCTAGTGTAGGATCTAAATCGCTGACAGCAATCTCTAGTAGATATTCGCTTAAACTCATCCCCCCTCTTCAGCCCTTCTCTTTAGCTCCTTAAACACTACCTCAGGTATAAAGATCTGAGCGTTCACAATACTCTACTCTCTATCCTGAGATAGATATGCTTAACTCTATTAAAAGATTTAGCTTCCCAGCATTCTACTCGACAAAGACTAGCAGCTATCTCCACTCGATACATTCAACTTCGTTAAAACTTCTAACATCGATGCTATATGTCGGCATACATCTTAAATAGCTATCCACGAACATAGCCATACCGGCTACCATCACCCTCCATACTCGATCCTACGTAGTCTGCCGTCGCAAGCCTACTCTCGTTAGATAGAACTTCAGATAGGTATGAGGTTAGCTATCTATCCCCAGATAGCTATAGTGGAAGCATAGAGCTCCATTATATCTTCGTAGAATCTGTTACGTTAAACTCGGCAGGATGATCCCTTCTAGAAACGCTATATCTACCTCTAGGAAATCCTACATCGAATAGATCGCCCCATATGAATACTATATTAGATAGTATTATGCTATACATGTTCTACGTCTATGTATTCCACTCCATACGAAGATATATTAGCCGTATTCGAGAGGAGAAGCGATAGAGTTCCCTGGAATATAAGGCATGAATTCTGGTATCACTATAACTTTGCTAGAGGCGTTCTACCGGATAGGTATCGGGGTATGGGTTTAATCGATGTATGCCTAGAGTGGGGTGCTAGCTGGAGATGCTACTCCGGATATTTTACAGATAGCTTCATCAGGGTATCCTATGCTGGGGATGTATGTATCGAGAGGGTTATGAACGGTAAAGCCATCATAACATGGCTTAGAACGCCTAAGGGTGTAGTGAAGCAGGTATCTCTAAGGGATGAATATGGTTTAACATCTAGGATCATAGAGTACCCGGTTAAGAGCTTAGATGATTTCAAGCCTCTAGAGTATATGCTCGAGAACCTGGAGGTTATATTCGATAGTGAAACCTACTTTAGGATGGAGAGGAATCTCAGGGGTCAAGGTATAGTATCATACTTCTTCCCTAGATCCCCCTATCAGAGGCTGATACTCGAATATATGGGTTTCGAGAGGACGGTGCGATTCCTATCTAGATACAGGAGCGACGTAGAGGGTTTCATGGAGGTTATCCGTTCATCCGATCGTATATTCTACGATGTCGTAGCTGGTACGCCTATCAAGATACTCAACCTAGGCGAGAATATAGATGTGAGGATGACCCCGCCGAAGATATTCGAGAAATACTGTCTACCATACTACCAGGAGAGAGCTGATTACCTGCATCGACGGGGTAAGTATGTGCATATACATGTAGATGGATACGCTAGGCAACTACTACCGCTTCTAAGAGAATCAGGTTTAGACGGCGTCGAAGCGTTAACCGTGAAACCTGTAGGAGATATGACCTTGGGAGATATCGAGAAGCATCTTGGAGATGATATGATCATACTTGACGGTATACCGTACATATACTTCATACCCGAAGCGGTAGGCCTAGATAAATTCGAAGAATTCGTGGAGAGGATAGTATCCATGTTTAGGGGTAGGTTGATACTAGGTGTATCCGATGAACTACCACCCCCAGCAGATGTATCTAGGGTGGGGAAGGTCTCAGAGATCATAGATAGGATTCTGAGAAGCTAGCCTCGGCGTCATATATAGTTGAGTCCATAGCCGATCGACGGTAGGGGTACTATCCTCCTAAAGATCTCCGGGATAGCTTTCATATCCACTTTGATGTCATCACGTAGGTTGTGTATAACGCTGGGCCTACCGAGGAGGAGGGCAGTAAGCATCCTAGAATCCTCGATCCTTATAGCTTCGCCTGAAGCATATAGCTCGATACGGTTACCGTACGATAAAGCTTTAAACCCCTCCACCCCCATCCTCTCCTCGATATACGGCTTAATCCTATCGATGAATCCTATCGGATCGATTATAGCGAAGCTTGCAGGAGCATAGGATGATTCAGGCTTCAACCCATAAAGTTCTAGGAGGGTTATAAGATCCCAATCGCCATAGGGAACCGGTAGCCTTACACGACCAGCTCCAAACATCCTTAAAGCATCATATAGCATACCGAGGATCGCGCTTCTAGATCCGGCATACTCTATCACGGTTAGTAGATCGCTACGCCATCCAGGCCATCCACGCAGTAGAGCTATGTAGGCAACAGGTCTACCAATCCTATACGATAGGAGTATGGATGCACATCCTCTAGCTTCGATACCCGCTGTGAATATCCTATCTACGAGTAGCTTAAACTCATCATAGCTCCTCCTAAACCTTATAGGCTCCCTCTGATATAGATCGATCAGATCTAGAATCCTATCCCCGGTATACCTCTCAACCTCTAACCCACCTAGATGCCCGGCTATAAGCTTAGCCGTATCGACTGATACATGGTAGTCGTACAGTATACCCGATTCTACGCATCCAGCTCTACTATACAGCGTTCTAGCACCTGAAACCATAACTAGATCGACGTTATCCCTACGAAGCTTAGATAGAGCATCGTTAACCAGCATGGAGGCATAGCCCCTCATCCTATAATCTGGATGCGTACATACACATCCTATAAGACCAGCCTTAAGCTGTATCCCATAGAAGTATAGCAGCCCCTCCCATACACCTAGATGAGAAGCTACCCTACCATCGCATACTATAACCCTTAGATTCTCCAGATTCCCTTCACAGAATAGCTGAGGGAAAACCATATCGATAGATACACCATACATATCGAAACCGAAGATCCGGCTTACAAGCTTAACTATCTCTGGGATCTCATCGATCCTAGCAGCTCTAGGCCCCTCGGACATAACCCCTCCACTCCATAGAATCCAGGTGGACTATGTAATATGGCTTACTATACTACCCCTCAAAATAGTATTGTAGCCTAGCATAGGTTACAAGCCTCAGTTTAAGAGTATCTAGCTAGTAGATCCATCTCCTAGTTTGTGGATCTAAGCCCACTACAACTTTAGAATTAGAAAAATGTTGTATAGATTTAAATAGTAGA
>JAWCGL010000053.1:0-7183 GCA_038857155.1 Bathyarchaeia archaeon | reverse complement strand
TTAAGCTTTATCCTAGCGATATGGTTATAAGCCTCTATTTCACCCCTCTATCGGTGTATCGAATATGCCTAGCTGGGGATACTCTCTCAAATCTCTGAATCTAGATCCGGAGAGGACGGCTATAGCATCGCTTAGAGATGTAGATATAAGTCTGAAGAAGGCTGTAGAGGTCTGCTCCTCGATAAAAGGGTTAACCCTAGAGGAGGCTAGAAAGCTTCTGAGAGATGTTATAGCTTTAAAGCAGCCTATACCGTATAGACGGTATTTCAAGAAGGGTTCACATAAGCGTCAACTTCAAGGATGGCATAGCGGTGGATACCCTGTGAAGGTATGCCGATACTTGCTTAAGCTTCTAGATTCTGTCGAAGCTAACGCCGAGCATAAGGGTCTGGATACTAGTAGGCTAGTTATAGTTCATGCTGCGGTTCAGAAGGGTAGGAGGATGCCTAGGTATATACCTAGAGCTTTCGGTAGAGCTACTCAGTGGGGTAGACAGCTGGCGCATGTAGAGATAGCTGTCCGTGAAGTATGACGGGTTCTCCGGTATTTAGCAGAAGCTTCCGGTGTAAACTATAGCCTTTAAACATGTATCGGTCCTCAAAGTTTTAAATATCGATCCAGCTTTAGAAGCTAGATCTAGTCTTAGGCGGATAGGAGACTGTAGGTTTAGGTGTTCAGGATATGCAGTCTGAGAAGGGTGGATATATATTCGAAGAGCTTGGATGCACTATCTCGGAGGAGGAGTCGGAGCAGGCTGAGAGAGAGCTTAAGCTTCTCGTATTCGAAAGGAATCTTCTAGAAGAGATCCTATCCGGTATACAAGGTGCCGAATCCTCCGGATCCATAGACCCGGCTGATAGGGAGAAGATATACAAGAAGTATGAAGATCAGCTTAGATCTATCGAGGAGCGTATGGGTAGATATAGACTTGTAGTTAAGCTTAGGAAGCTTGAGCTTGGTAGGATGAGGCTCCTCACTACGTTGAAGGATAGGCTCGAACGTATAGATAAAGAGATTAAAGAGCTCCGCTCCGCTCTAGGTAGACAGAAGAGGGAAGCTAAACCTAAAATCGAAGCTGCGGATTCGAAGCAGATTAGAAGCCGTACGGTGGAAGCTAGGGAAGCAAAGCAAACCGAAGCGATAGAGCAGATCGAAGAGAAAGATGAACTTCAAAAGCTTCAAGAAGATATAATGGCTACTCTAGAGAAGCTTGAACAGCTAGATCTAGAGCTTTAGCACCGCTATTCTCCTAGATGCTTCTCGATTATCCTCTTAAACCTATCTTTGGGTATAAGCCCCTCTATACGCTCTACGAGCACCCTATCCTTGAATATCATTATCGTAGGGACAGCCGTTACATTGTATGATATGGCTAGAGCTCTTCCGAGAGGCTTATCGACGTTAACCTTACCGAACGATACCCTCCCACTATACTCTGAAGCCAGCTCCTCTATAACGGGTGCCAGCAATCTGCAGGGCATACACCATTCAGCCCAGAAATCTATGACGATAACACCATCCCTACCTATAAACCTCCTGAAATCCTCCAATCCAGCATCGCCCAGCTCACGTATAGGCTCCATACAACCCCCTCCATCTAGACTACGGCCATGACGATTACATCGTTCACGTTAGTCCCTGTAGGCCCTGTAAATATACAGTCCCCAAGCCTAGAGAAGAAGCTATAGCTATCATTCCTATCCATATACTCCTCAGGCTTCAACCCTAACGCTAAGGCCCTCTCATAGGTGTACCCGTCGGCTATAGCTCCAGCCGCATCTGTAGGCCCGTCAACCCCATCAGTCCCCATAGAAGCTATAGCTACACCTCTAAGCCCTCTAATCTTGATCGACGCTGCTAGCGTCAACTCCTGGTTCCTACCGCCAACACCATTACCTACTACGGTAACCGTGGTCTCACCCCCCGCTAGTATAACGGTAGGTCTAGATATAGGTTTACCCTTTAAAGCTACACCCCTCATTATACCTGCCAGCGTATAGCCTACATGTCTAGCCTCACCCTCGATATAAGATGAAAGGTTAACCACATTGTAACCCATACCTATAGCGTATCTCTCCATCTCCTCTAAAGCTATAGAGTTACCGGCTATGATGAAATTATAGACTCTCTCGAATATACGATCGCCGGGCTTAGGCGTTTCAGGTAGAATACCTGCGCAGCCAGATTCTATAGCTCTCCTTACGCTATCCGGTATAGTATCCCATACCCTATACCTCTGGAGGATGCTTCTAGCATACTCGTAGGTAGTCGTATCGGGGGCTGTAGGACCTGAAGCTATCGTATCCAGCCTATCCCCTACGACGTCTGATACTATAAGCGATACGACCGTAGCCGGGTAAGCTGCAGCCGCCAGTCTCCCTCCCTTAATCTGTGATAGATGCTTCCTCACAGCGTTTACATCCTCTATGGGAGCGCCGCATCTAAGTAGGATCGATGTAAGCTTCTGCAGATCCTCTAAGGATACGCCATCTATAGGTTTAGACATTAAGGCAGATCCTCCGCCGGATAGGAGGCAGAAGACTAGGGTATTCTCGTCTGTGTTTCTAAGCATATCGAGCATAGCTGAGACGCCTCTAACACCCCCATCATCAGGTATGGGGTGGCCAGCCTCACTAAGTTTAACCCTCTTAACGTTATGAAGCTTCGATACACCCCTAGGTACGTTAACCACCCCACCATCTATACGTTCACCGAGTACCTCTTCTAAAGCTTCAGCCATAGCTCCGGAAGCTTTACCGCCGCCTACGACTAGTATTCTACGATACTTTGTAAGATCATAGTCGACCCCCATCACCGATAGCTTATCCCTCGAGATATTCAGGCTTCGCTTAACAGCTATCCTAGGATCAGACGCTTCTAGAGCTTTATCCAAAAGCTCTACGATAACCTCTCTAGCAGCTTTATCCTCATCGTATACCGCGTTACCTATTATCCGTTCGGGAGATCTAATCTTCATACCCTATTAGGGTAGGATAGGCTTGGGCGAAGCTCTTAAATCTATCCTTACCTGAAAGTATTTTAGGTCTGGAAGGGTTGATCAGGCTACAGGGTTCAACAATGTTCGAAAGAAATAGGCTACTACTAGGATTACTAGTATCGATAGGTATAGGAACCTTAGCGCTAATAGTCGCAGAGAATATAGCAGATATAGGTATAGCGTTAGGAGCATTCCTAGGCGGGTTGATAGCAGGTAGATTCACGGTTAAACCGTTAAACGGCGGATCGAGGGGGGCGGCTGTAGGCGTATTAAGTCTCCTACTATACTACTTCTTCATAGTCCCTATGCTCTACATGGCTAGACTCATAACGATACCCGACGTAGAATTATCGACGCTAGACCTGATGGTAGCATGGATTATAACGATACTGGAGCTTGTAGGTGTAGGATTCGTAGGCGGGATTGCTGGCTACTACATGACTGCGGGTGTTAAACCGGTTGCGAAGCCGTCTCCAGAGGTTAAGCCTATCGTACCCAGCCTATCTAGATGCCCTAGGTGCGGCGCACCCCTACCCGTCGACGCTATCTACTGCCCACAGTGTGGGTTAAAGGTTAGAGATATTAGACCCGTCTAACATCTAAACTCAAATCTATAGCTTTAACGGAATGCGTCAGCCTGCCTAGCGATACTACATCGACGCCTTTAGATGCGTATTCGAGTATATTTTCATCGTCGATACCTCCAGACACCTCTATCAAAACCTTCTTCCTCAAACCTTTCTCTTTCAACAGCTTCACAGCCTCTTCCACCATATCAGCGGTAAAATTATCCAGCATAACTACATCTGCTCCAGCTTCGACAGCTTCCAAAGCTTCTTCGACGCTAGATACCTCTACCTCGATCTTATACGTAAAACCAGCTCTAGCTCTAGCCCTCGCAACAGCCTCCTTGGCGGATCCTACCAGAGCTATATGGTTATCCTTGATCAGTATCGTATCCTCGAGTCTAAGCCTATGAGTATCCCCTCCCCCGATCTCTACAGCCTTCTTATCTAAATACCTGAGACCAGGTGGGATCTTACGCGTAGCAGCTACCCTAACGTTCAATCCAGCCCTCCTAATCTTATCGACGAGTCTACGTGTAGCCGTAGCTACACCGCACATGCGTGAAAGTATGTTAAGCATAGTCCTCTCGACGGCTAGTATAGCTCTCGCATCTCCTCTAAGCTTAAGCAGTATATCGCTACTCTTAAACTCCTCCCCATCCCTTAAGCTATACTCGATCTTCAACCCTACTATCTCCGCTAAGATACGAGCTTCCTCCAACCCCGCCGCCACCCCATCCTCCTTAGCTACGATAACCCCCTCAGCCTCAACCCCCCAATCTATGAGGAGAGCTGTAGTTACATCGGTTAACCCTAGATCCTCCTCTAGAAACCTTAGAAGCATATCTGCGATTATAGGTTTAGGAAGCCACATACCTCTACCCCCTCCCCACATACCGTAAATCTTAAACGTTCCTAATAGATATTCGTATATCGCCAGGTGTATAGGTTACGAAGATAGCTTTAGCTTTCTCAGGCGGTAAGGATAGCGTTTATACTATGTGGATCCTATCCTCCCAGGGGTTCGATCTAACCCTATTCACCGTTCAACCTGAGAGCGATGGATCGTGGATATTTCACTACCCAAACTCAGCTTATACATGGCTTCAATCAGAAGCTTTAGGTTTACCATGGATACGATACAGGAGCGGTGTAGGCGAAGAGGAGGAGTTAAAAGCTTTAAGAAATGTAGTGGAGGAGGCTGTAAGGGTATGGGGTATAGAGGCTTTAGCTTCAGGTGTAGTCTACAGCTGGTATCAGATGAGGATATTTCAGATGGTTTCAGATGAGTTTGGGTTGAAGCTTTATACACCGCTCTGGGGTAAGGATCCGTTAAAGCTCTTATCGGAGGAGATAGAATCCGGTATGGAGATACTGGTTACAGGCGTAGCTGCGGAGGGTTTAGATGAAAGCTGGCTAGGTGCTAAGCTAGATTACGATGCCGTAGAACGGCTCGAGAAGTTAAAGCTTAGATACGGGCTAAGCCCTATAGGTGAAGGAGGGGAGATGGAGACCTTCATAACAGATGCACCGTTCTTCAGGTATAGGATCCGCATAGTGAATTCTAGGAGGGTATGGAGGGGTATGAGCGGATATCTAGATATAGAGGAAGCTATACTGCAACCTAAGCTTATCTGAATACACCTGGAACTTCTAGCAGCTCTCCATATACTCTGTCCTCATCGATCTTTACGATCCGCCCATCCCAAACTATAGGCTCCCCATAGACTATCGTAGAATTCACATCGCCACCCCTACACGCATAGACTATATTCGATATAAGACCTGTAGCTCCATGAATAGGCTGTAGCCTAGGCCTCTTAAGATCTATGATAGCGATATCTGCGTAGGCTCCAACCCCTATATATCCAGCTCTATCTATACCTAGCGCTCTATACCCTTCGACGGTAGCCATATCCAATACCTTCCAAGCAGGTAGAACCGTAGGATCCCATCTATACCACTTATGCAATAGAGCCGCGGTCTTCATAGCTTCGAACATATCTAGGCTATTATTGCTTGCTGCGCCATCGGTTCCAAGCCCGACGGTCATATTCAAACCGATCATATCAGGTACGGGTGCAATGCCTCCTACTGCGAGTTTTAAATTCGAAGTAGGGCAGTGAGCTACCTTAACACCACGGGAGGCTAAGATGTTTATCTCTTTAGGAGAAAGCCATACGCAATGTGCAGCTACAACTCTCCCTGTTAAGAAGCCTATTGAATCTAGATATTCAACCTCCCTTCTACCATACATCTTCTCGAATCTACTCTGCTCCCTCCTCGTCTCCGCTAGATGTATATGCGATATCAACCCCTCCCTCTCAGACTTCTCCTTAACCCATAGCAACGTATCATCCGAGCATGTATACGGGGCGTGAGGCCCTAGAGCAGCTTTAACCCTACTATCCCCTAAACCTTTCACATAATCTACAAATCTCTCAGCAGATCTACGGCTGAAGATCCTCAGCTTAAAATCTGATCTACGTTCCTCAGGGTTGAACGTATCTATGATGCCTACAGCGGCTACAACCCTAAGCCCTATCCTTAAAGCAGCTTTAACAGTCTCCTCAGGATAGTAATACATATCTAGGAAGCATGTAGTGCCACTCTTCGCCATCTCCATGCATGCTAGGAGCGCTCCTAGATAGCATAGACCGGTTGTAAGCCTCCTTTCAGCCGGCCATATACGTCTCTCAAGCCATTCTTCCAGAGGCATATCGTCGGCGTAGCCTCTTAGTAGAGTCATAGCTGCATGCGTATGTAGGTTAACGAAGCCTGGTATAGCAGCCTTCCACGCGCCATCAAGGGTGTAATCGGCTTCCGGGATACTACCGCTAGATACCTCCGTTACAAATCCATCCTCTATATAGATGGAGCAGCCTTTAAGAATCCTCCTATCTGGATCCTGTGTAACAATCCAGTCTAGCTTCTTTAAAGCTATGGTCGGCTTCCCCATCTCGATATAGCTAGGTAGGCTTTAACCGTTAAAAACATTATCGATACGGAGATCCTACATTTCCACCTCTAATCCCAGTATGGTCTAGTCTTCATATACATACGTTCAGCTTCGGCTATAGCTCTATAAAACTCCACCTCATTTAAATATAGGTTCTTCAATATCCTCCTAGCCGTAGTAGGCCCTATCCCTATACCTGCTAACGCAGCTACAGCTCTCCTACCATACATCCTGACGAGTTCAGCTATACCACTATACCTCTTATAGAGTTGAACATCCTCCTTGCCGAGTTTCCCCTCGATAGCCATCCTAGCTAGCCTTAACGCTTGGAAATCATCTAGCTTAACTACCGCTATCCTCCTAGATCTACATCTAGGACACGTTATAGGATCCGTTATATCCGATACTTTGAATATAGCTTCCCAATCAGCTCCGCCTATACAGACAAGTTTAACCTTCGTGGATTCTATCCTAGATTTAACCATATCTATTACACTCCTGATACCGTAACTATCGATTACAGGGTATACCTCACGGTAGACCTTAGACATAGGCGATAAACCGCTACTAGACGATACCTTAACCCTAAGGTACCCCTCTGATAGCTTTTCGAGGAACCTCTTACAAACCTCTATATCGAGTATATCCCTCAAAACTTCC
>JAWCGL010000052.1:0-7367 GCA_038857155.1 Bathyarchaeia archaeon | reverse complement strand
GATAGCATCTACGATCATAGCTATAACGCTCGCTACAGGGTTGACGCTAAGCGTAGAGCCTCTAGCTTCGATATCATCTATCCTCGTAGACTCTATAGCTAACCCCCTCTCCTATATAGGATTCGATCATACGATAGCTTCAGCTACAGCTCTAGCCATATGGATACTAATAGCTTTCACGGCAACCTTCGCTACCATATACCTATACCCTGTATACCTATCGAGCGAGCTTTCTAGAAGGCTTGAATCCGACCTCATATATACGCTCGGATACATGTCGATACTCCATACGGCAGGTATACCTGTGGAGAGGATATTCGCATCGCTAGCTGTGATCGGCGACGTATACAACGTAAAGTTCAGCGCTCTGAACATAGTTAGAAGCGTAGAGTTTCTAGGTCTGAATATACTCGACGCTCTAGATAGGGAGGCTGATAGGACTAGATCTAAGATGTACCAAGTATTCCTTAGGAGTATGAGCACAGTCGTTAGGAGTGGAGGCGATCTGAAGAGCTATATGCTCGGATTCTCTGAGAAGGTATTCTCTAAGTATAGGGATTCTATCGAAGATCTAACCGAGACCCTTGATTTCCTCTCAGAATTCTATCTAACCCTATTCATCGTTACACCTATAGTGATAGTCGTCGTAGCCGTGTTGATAGGTTTAGCCGGAGGGTATATAGGCCTTCTAACGCCTAGGCAGCTCGTAGATCTGGTAGTCTACGTTGTGATACCGTTCGCATCGCTTGTATTCATGGTACTGGTAGATGTGGTGATATCGAGGTGGAAGCTCTAAGGAAGCCTGGGAGAACGTATATATGGGTGAAAGCTAAGCCTATCGTATACACGGCGTCGATATCTGTAGCGGCGATCTCCGTTACGACGCTATACCTCATCCTAGGTTTAACCTACGATTTCAGGTTGAATACGGTTCTAGCTTTAGCCGTATCGCTCATACCTATAGCGATCTTACAGATAGTAGATTCCAGACTGTGTATGGAGATCGATGGGAATCTGGAGAGGTTCCTCCTCGATCTAGCAGATGCCCAGCTATCAGGTATACCTATGATCAGAGCTTTAGAGGAGGCTGCCGGTAGGGGCTATGGAGCTTTAACAGGCGATGTAAGGTATATGGTTGCTAGGATTCAATGGGGGTTTACGGTGGAGGACTCTCTGCAGGTCTTCAAAGCTAGAGCTATAACGCCTCTATCTAGGAGGATCGCTACGCTGATAGCCGAAGCCGTAAGGTATGGCGGGGATCTTAAAACCGTGTTCGCAGGTACGGCTGAATTCGTTAGGAGGATAAACGAGCTTAGGAGGGAGAGGTGGAGGAGGCTTAGACCCTATGTGATCGTGTTCTATATATCGATAATCCTACTCCTAACCTTAACGGTTATACTCTTCAAAGGATTCATAGAGGTTATAACAGTAGGGGAGACAGCTCTGCAGATACTCCCAGCTATAGATAAGCTATGGTTTAAGACAGCTATGCTCGATCTAGCTATCATAGAATCTATATTCGGAGGACTATCTATAGGTAAGGTATCTGAGGGGACTGTTAGAGCCGGGGTTAAACATACGATGATACTGATGGCTGCAGTCTACGTTACATTCAGATTCTTCATGTAGTATGCCTCACTCATCCTTTGAGGGCTTCGATCATCCTCCCAACCTTAGCTTCAGCATCCCTAGAATCTTCAGCTTCCACCACCGAGAGGCCGTAGAACTTTACGAGGTTTCTAGCTCCGTCGGATATATACGCGGTCGTAACGTAGACTACATCCATATCTACATCTACAGATCTCGTATACCATTCTATAACCTTAGCTTCGGTTATAGGCTTCAAGGAATTCTCTATCAGGAATGCGATAGCTCTACCATGACCCCCCCTGACTATGAAATCGAATAGATGCGTAACACCGGATCTACCCTTTACAGCTACATCCTCTTCCACTTTTAAGCCGCTACCCTCTAGGATAGCCTTTATACGTGATGGGAATATAAGCTTCCTGAGTATAGCTGAAACCTCATCGCTAACGTAGTATTCTACGATGAACTCCATAGAGCTATCTTTCACCGTGAAGAAATCCTTGCAGACCCTACAGAATAGGTTATGCCCGGGTTCTGGGAAACGAGAACTGCATGATAGGCATACGAACCATACGCCTACTATCCTTACATCCTCGGAGATGGGTTTACCGCATCTAGGGCATGTAGCTAAGCCCTTCTCCTCGAAGGAGGATTTAAACCCTATATAGCCGCATGGGATATGCTCCATAAGTAGATCCCTCCTGATAGCTATAGAATCGCATCTAGGACACCTATACACTATAGCTATGTTCGTCGAACGGCATCTAGGGCATGTAACTGATAGGAATAAAACCTTCTCGGATAGTATCTTCAGGGATGCTAGATCGGATAGTATACGTATCGATTCCTTAGGCATAATCCCTGTTTCAGATTCCATCCGAGGATAATGGTACCCATACTCTAGATCGTAGTGTATCGATAGAGGTTTACCTTCAGCTATATAGGATATGATCTTCTCTAGAGTTTTATCTTTAACGAGTTTAGCTAGCATATCTTCACCGATAGACGACAATCCTAGGCACCCTTACAGCCTATAGAAGGCTTAGATCGATCTCGTAGAAGTATATGCGGATCTATTTTTAAATCTTAGCGTATATAGTATCCCCTACAGATTCGAGCCTACCTTCTACGAAGCTTAACAGGTATTCTAGGTTGTACCCTCTGCTAGCGGATACGACTACCGATGGGTACCTCCTACCGTAATCAGCTATCGACGATAGCCTCCTAGATAGTGTTACCGGGTCTATTAGATCGACTTTATTCAGTACGAGGATTATCCTAGATCCATCTACCCTGAGGGTCTCCTCCAATATGCCGCTCACGGTTTCCACCTTGAATCTCAGCATATCCTCGCTTTCAGATACATCTGCTACGAGTAGTATTAGATCTGATTGAACTATATCGTTGAGCGTTAGCTTGAAGCTTTCTATCATCATGGGATCCAGATCGTATACGAACCCTATAGTATCTACTAGGAAGAAGCGTCTAGCTGTACCCTGAGCTAGGTAGTATTTGCTCGAGAGCGTCGTGAAGGGTAGAGGGCTTACAGGCTTCCTAAGGCCTGTCAACGCGTTGAATAGCGTAGTCTTACCTGCGTTATAGTATCCGGTTATACAAACCAACGGTAAGCCTAGGCTACGCCTCTTCTCAAGCTGCATCTTCTGCATCTCTAGATACTTATCCATCCTCCCCTTAAGCTTGGATAGCCTACGCTTCAAGCTTCCTATCTGATTCCTGTATATGTATTCTCCACGGCTCCTAAGGTTTGGATGCTCCCTCCCGATCCTATACTTCTCCGCTAAGATTATCTTATCGTATGTGAAGCTCTTAGATAGCCTAGCTACTTCTATCTGAAGCTTTGATACCTCATCCGAAGCCATAGAGCTGAATATCTCGAGCGTAAGCTCATACCTATCTATAACCCTAAGACCGAGTAGTCTCTCTAGGTTGAACTTCTGCTTACCCGTCAACGTATTGTAGAATATGACTGTATCAGCATCCTTGGACGATACCATGGATTTAAGCTCTAAAACCTTACCCCACCCGAAGGCATAGTCTACGGCTGGTTTAACCCTAACCTGGATAAGCTCCCCGACTATGTTGTAGCCTGAAGCTTCAGCTAGCCTTCTAAGCTCCTCTAGCTTAAACCTATATAGCTCATGGTCGTGAGGGTTTGTTTTAACCATACAGAGAGCTGCTTTCCTCGACAATACTCTAAGCGATATATCTTGAAACTCTAAGCTATACTTAACCGTTACGGGTTTAACTCTTAAATACGACGCGTATAGATACATCCCTGATCGAGTAGACGCTACAGAGTATATGGGGGAGGATCAGTATAGGTATGGAGTATACGGTTGGAGGTTTACCGCTTAAACGCTACGATCCTAAAGCTTTCGAGGATGATACCCTTAGATGGTGGTTTGAAGAGGGGGTCTACGAGAGGGCTAGATCTAGAAGCGGTGTTAAGGGTAGATTCTACTTTCTAGATGGGCCTCCATACGTAACCGCTTCTATACACGTGGGGACTGCTTGGAATAAGATAATGAAGGATGTAGTTTTAAGGTATAGGAGGATGCGTGGATACGATGTTAGGGATCAGCCTGGGTTCGATATGCATGGGCTACCCATAGAGGTTATGGTCGAGAGGCTTCTAGGCTTGAAGAGTAAGAAGGATATAGAGGTTATCGGTGTAGATCGATTCGTAGATGAGTGTAGAAGGTATGCGTTGGAGCATATGAAGATACTTACAGAGCAGTTTAAGAATCTAGGGGTCTGGATGGATTGGGGGGAGCCGTATATGACTATATCGGATGAGTTCATAGAAGCTGTATGGTGGCTTATAAAGAGGGCTGATGAGCGGAGGCTACTCGAGGAGGGTCTACGCGTAACACATTGGTGTCCTAGATGCGAGACAGCTCTAGCAGCTGGATACGAGGTATCCCAGGAGTATAGGGAGGTTGAGGATCCATCGATCTACGTTAAGCTACCCGTCGAAGGGAGCGGTGACGAGTATATAATCGTATGGACGACCACCCCTTGGACCCTACCTGCTAACGTAGCCGTTATGGTTCATCCAGATGAAAACTATGTGAAGGTTAGGGTGGATGGGGGGATCTACATACTAGCTGAAGCTAGGTGTAAACCTGTACTCGAGGAGGAGCTTAAACTCGGATACGAGGTTTTAGAGGTTTTCCCAGGATCTAGGCTTGAAGGATTAAGGTATAAGCCTCCGCTATTAGAGGAGGTGGATATACAGAGGGATGTGAAGGATGCGCATATAGTCATCCTGAGTAGGGAGTATGTATCTATGGATGAAGGGACTGGATGCGTACATACAGCTCCAGGCCATGGTGAGGAGGATTTCGAGGTAGGTCTAAGGTATCGTCTACCCGTTCTATGCCCTGTAGATTCTAGGGGTGTATTCGACGATACTGCCGGTAGGTATGCAGGCTTAACCGTATGGGATGCTAACCAGGTTATAGTAGAGGATCTTAGACGTAAAGGTCTACTACTATACGCATCGACGGTTAAGCATAGATACCCACACTGCTGGCGTTGCAGGAGTAAGCTTATACTTAGAGCTACAAGGCAGTGGGTTCTCAAGGTTACAGCTGTTAAGGATAGACTCCTAGAGGAGAATGGGGGAATACTATGGGTTCCAAGCTGGGCTGGCGAGAGTAGGTTTAGAAGCTGGCTTGAAGGCGTTAGGGATTGGGTTATATCTAGGCAGAGGTATTGGGGTATACCTCTACCTATATGGGTCTGCGGTAGATGCGGCCGTAGGATCATCATAGGATCTAAGGATGAGCTTAGATCTAAAGCTTTGAACCCTGAGGGTATCGTAGATCTGCATAGGCCGTGGATAGATCGTGTAGAGGTTGGATGCGATTCATGCGGGGGTGTTATGCGTAGGGTTGAGGATGTAGCTGATGTATGGATGGATTCAGGTGTAGCTTCATGGGCTTGCCTAGGCTATCCTAGACGCAGCGACGAATTCAAGCGGTGGTGGCCTGCAGACTTCATACTCGAAGGACATGATCAGACTAGGGGGTGGTTCTACAGTCAGCTTGCATCATCGATCATAGCCTTCGATTCTAAACCGTATAAAGCCGTCCTGATGCATGGCTTCACACTAGATGAAACCGGTAGGGAGATGCATAAATCTTGGGGGAACTTCGTAGCTCCAGAGGATGTTATAGATAGGTATGGTAGGGATACCCTTAGATTCTACGAGCTTCAATTCACCCCATGGGAGGATCTAAGATTCTCCTGGAGGGGTGTAGAGGAGGCTTATAGAACGCTCAACCTCGTATGGAATCTATACCTATTCGCTTCGCTCTACATGAATCTAGATAGATTCCAGCCGTCGAGGTATAGGCTTGAAGAGTTGAGGGATAAGCTTAGACCTGAGGATAGATGGATTCTATCGAAGACTCAGAGGGTGGTTGTGAAGGCGACTGAAGCTCTAGAATCCTACCTGATACATGAAGCTTTGAGAGCTGTTAGGGAGCTTCTAGTCGAGGATGTGAGTAGATGGTATGCTAAGCTTATAAGGAGGAGGGTGTGGATGGAGGAGGAGTCTATAGATAAGGTTACAGCTTACGCGACTCTATACAGGGTTCTAGATACATGTCTCAGGATACTAGCCGTATATACGCCGTTCCTAGCTGAGAAGATATATCAGGATATGTTTAGGTATGCTGAGCCTGGTAGATCTGAGAGTATACATATGGAGGGTTGGCCTGAAGCCGATACCAGCTGGATCGACGATGATCTGGAGGACTGTATGGAGGTTTGTAGATCGATCATGGAGGAGGGTTTGAGCTTAAGGAATAGGATAGGGGTTAAGCTTAGACAGCCTCTAGCATCATGTCTGATCTATACCGAGGATCCCGGAACCGTTAGAGCCGTAGAGGTATTCAGGGATGTACTAGCTTCAGGGCTTAACGTTAAGGATGTTAGGGTTATAGGTTTAGATGAGCTTCGCGGGATAGCTAAGCTTAGGGTTAGAGGGGTACCTAAGATGCTTGGACCTAGGTTTAGGGAGCGTACGAAGATTGTGATGGAGGCTTTAGACGGGGTTGATGGGGCCGATGCTCGACGTATGCTCGAATCGATAGGGGTTATCAAGCTGTACCTAGGGGATAGCGAGATCGAGGTTAAAGCTGGGGAGGTTGAATTCTACGAGGAGATCTCTGAGGGCTGGGTTGTAGGCGATTTTAAGGGTGGTAGGATCCTTCTTAGTAGGATCGTCGATAGGAGGCTTGCAGCTGAGGGGCTTGCTAGAGATCTTATCAGGAGGATACAGTATATGCGTAAGGAGATGGATCTACCCGTCGAAGACTATGTAGAGGTTACGGTATCCGTACCTAGTGTGGAGGCTTTAGAGATGGTCGAAGAGTATAGGGGGTTTATAGCTAGCGAGACTAGAGCTAAGCTATTCGAAGCTGTGGTTGCGGGTAGGATAGAATACGGGTATGTGAGGGAGTGGGATATAGATGGTGAGAACTATACTATAGCCGTTAAGCATATAGGTAAAGGTTGATTTTAAGCTATGCATAGCGGTAGGAGGATACTCGTAGATATACTTACACCTAAACAGGTGTTATTCTTCGAGCCTGTGATCGATAAGCTTAGATCTAGAGGTTTCAAGGTATACGTATCTACTAGAAGCTTCAGGGAGACTCTATGGCTTATCGAACGTAGGGGTATAGATGCGAGGATTATAGGCGTATATGGAGGTGGGGATCTTAAAGGTAAGCTTAAAGCTAGCT
>JAWCGL010000051.1:0-7408 GCA_038857155.1 Bathyarchaeia archaeon | reverse complement strand
TTACAGAGTAAACTTCATTCACCTCAGCATATTAAATATAATTTAATGTTATATTACTAATTATTTTATACTTGATTTATATGATTTTTTTAAAGTCTTTAAATAATTTTCTGGTGTTCATATATCTATATAATCTTCAGAATTTCCAAGTTCTAATGCATATACTGGTTCATTATTGTTAAATAAACTATAAATATGAGATGTAATAAAAATATGTATTATTTACCAATGGTTGTAGCTTATTATTTGTTGTAGTGGTTTTCTGTCGGTTATTGGCTCTTTCTTTTCTGCTGGGTATCCTACTGTTATCATGGCTACTATTCTTGCTTCTTCTGGTACTCCTAACACTTTTTTGAGTTCCTCTTCTTCGTGGAATACTCCTATCCAGCATGTTCCTAGTCCTTGTTCCCATGCTGCTAGTACTAGGTTTTGTAGTGCTATCGATACGTCTATTTTCCAGAAGTCTGTTCCTGGGAAGCTTTCTCCTGGTATAGTGCATCCTACTATCACTACTGGTGCTGTATCTAGCGGTCTTCTTCTAGGTGGTCCTCTAGCTTGTGGTGGTCTCATCTTCTCTTTAACAGCTTTTACCGCTTCCTTCATCTTTGGATCCGTAACTACTATGAATTTCCATGGCTGCCTATTGCCTGCTGATGGTGCGAGTCTAGCTGCTTCGAGTATCTTTAGGAGTTTATCTTCTTCGACTGGTTTATCTTCATAGACCCTTATGCTACGCCTAGTTCTTACGGCTTCGAAAACCTTCATATATGACACCGAGTAGAGCTATAGGTGTGTTACTATGTAAGGGCTGTATGCCTAACGTATTGATAATTAATAGGCTGCCTACCCTGTGGGTTTCATAGCCATGGATTATCTATCAGAGGATTAATATTCCTATACCTATAGTGACTAGTATCACTATTATTAGTATGAATATTATCGCTGCTAGGATAGATATCGCTAATGCCTTCAGCCATCCACAATCGAAAAAGTGTTTGGTTAGCAGTAGCCAGACTATGATTACGAGTATCGTTGCGAGTAAACCGTGGATGAAGTAGTTGATGATGGATCCGAGAATCACGCCTAGGATGACTATCCATATAGCATCTGTAAACTTTGCTTTATCCTTACCTACTAGTATCCTTCCAGAGATCCATAGGATTGGTGCGATGAATAGTATACAAACTATTATCTGGATTAATAACGCTGTAACACTCATCCCCATAACCTCACTCTACAAATTATAGCATAGAGTATACAGTTTTTAATCTTTAGGATTAGCTCATACCCCGCTAGCAAGATGCCATACTATCATTATCGATGCAGTGAAGCTTGGAGGAAGCCTATCGATTGTTATCTTACGGTATAGTATTCATGGACTAGATGTTTGACATGGAAATTACGATAATAATCCTTAATAAGGTTGCCATACTATCATCTATTCGGAGTGAGCCGCCTTGGTCGAGGTGCTCATCGTATACTATTCTAGGACAGGTAGGACTGAAACTTTAGCTAGAGCTGTAGCTGAGGGGGTTGGTGGGGTTGAGGGGGCTAGAGCTAGACTTATACGTGTAGATTACGCTACGGTCGAGGATCTGGTTTCATGCGATGCTGTAGCTTTCGGTTCTCCAAACTATTTCGGATATATGGCTGGGCTTCTGAAGCATTTCTTCGATGTAGCTTGGAGTGTTAGGGGTAAGATAGCTGGTAAACCTGCTGCAGCTTTCACATCTGGTGGTGGATCTAGTAGCTCTGCTCTTCTAAGTATAGAGAGGGTTATGGAGGCTTTCAGGATGGAGAAGGTATGCGATGGGATTGTTTCAAGCGGTATACCTAGCGAGAAGGATCTAGAAGCGTGTAGGAGGCTGGGTGAAGCTCTAGCTAAAGCAGCTGTCAAGAGAGCTGGAATACCTAAAGAGTAGAAGCTTCCCTATATCCTTATTCCCCTTCATATCCGGTATGCTAGCCGATCGGCTATCCCATGTATCTCTCTTAGAGTTGATGGGTGTATGGTGAATCCTATGTTCTCTGCTTCTAGTATAGCTTGGATTAATCCTTCGAGTTTAATCCGCCCCTCAGATCCTCTACTATAATCTACAGTATTATGTGTCATAGCGACTATAGTCTTTAAAGGTATATCGATCGATGATAGGCGTTGAAGCCACCATGAGAGTATACCTTTAAGATAGTCTAGGCTACCTGATTCTATCCTTAGATGCGGTGGATCTCCGAGCTTAGGTTTAACCCTTAGATCAGCCGTTACAGGTATATCTAGGAGATCCATATCCCCCACGTGGTGTGGGTGTGGGGGTGAATCAACCCATACAGCATACCATTCAGGTCTAACCCTGCCTGGTATATAGCAGCTACCCTCCCTAAACCCTAGGTTGTAGATAGCTCTATAGGTATCGATGTTAGCAGAGAAATTTCCGGGTCTGAAGCATCTAGGGTTGAAGCCTAGGTATACCTTCCAATCTTCTGTAGCTTCTCTAAGCTGGTGTAACTGATCTTCGTAGCTATAGCTTGCTAGGTAGCCCCTCCATCTTCCATCCCTAAAGCTTTGAGGATGGTAGTGTAGACCTAGCTCGAAGCCTCTATCCTTAGCTTCTAGGAATAGATCTCTATGCTCATATGCGGTTTCAGGTACTATGAAGAACGTAGCTTTAAACCCGTAGCCTGCGAGGGTATCGATGAAGCATTTTATAGAGGATCTACTATCGAGCCAACTCCTAGGCCCACCTGGAGGAGGATACTCTGCTATCCTCTCACAATCCATACTGAAGACGATATACAGGCTATCTCCAGCCATAGATCTAGCATACGATCGGATATCAGTTTATATCTCTTTATTAAGGGTATCATATGCTGTATGTTTCGAGCTATCATAGCTCTAGGCGGTGAACGGGATAACATATATGAAGATCTAGAAGAGTATGATTGATGAATCTGAACGATATACCTTTAAAGTGCTTATTAATGGAGAATGAATGGAAATATTCATGGTTAAACCCTAGGGGGGCAGCTTATATCTATCGTTCTCCTCTAGACTGGCTAGCTACTCATACCTAGAGTCTACGGGTTTCCTCGAAGTATATTCGAACCTGGGTGGGTCATCTGGGCCTATCATCTAGGAAACCCGGTTTCCTAGATTGCTTTCATAGAATTAAAGCTGTTCTCAGGATCTATCGAATCATCTAGGCTATAGGCGATATGGCTGGATTGAATACTTAAAATCCTATAAGATACAGGAATAAAAGCTGTATGTAGTATTTGATCATAATATGATGTTATGCGTTTTTGATGGTTGAGAACCTCTCTAGGATCTATCGTTTGAAGATCTTTTACCTCTATGTAGGCTTTATCGGTCGATATTATCTTTCCATCGTGGAGGATCGCTGTCGCTGCATGTAGCGAGTCGGAGTATGTTAGTAGATACTTCCTCCTGAGTTCTATAGCTTTTAGGATTACCTTAGAGTTTAGATACGCTTCACCTATGTTTCTTATACTGGTGAACGCTTCTATATCGTCTTCTACATCATCTCTGCTATAACCCTTCGATCTAAGGATAAGCTCATACTCTACTAGGGCTGAGGATGCTATAGCCAGGTTCTTAACCCTTCTCTTAGCAGCTGCTTCGAAGATACTGGAAGCTAGTCTATGAAGCTTATCCTCTCTATTAACTAGAGCTACTAGTAGATCGAGTTCTATTACCGGCATAGACCTCCTCCATGATCATCCTATCGGCCGTCTCTTCGATAATTTCATACATCAGGTTTGGATCGCTATATTTCCCCTTTGAGAATCTTAATCGGATCCTTCACAACCCTAACCGTAGCGATATTACTAGATGCATCCACCTCCCATAGGATAGCATCACCCTCCTCTATACAGAGGGAGCGCTTCACATCCTCAGGTATGGTTGTCAACCACTTCCTAGAAACCCTACTAAGACTATAGCTAAGAGTTATTATAATTCTAGGCATAATTAAATTTTCTTAGGATACTTCATATCTTAGCAGGTCTACCTAGTTTTCACGACACCAAGCATGGGATTCCCCGTACAATATTCATGGATCTACTGAAGATATCCTTCTAGATTGCACCGTCGGGTTCGAAGGGAAATCTTAATAACCCTGTAATATTGTTATCTATGTTGTAGATCCTATATGATGAAGCCTCCCTGTGAGGTATCGACCAAATATATGCTTCCAGCTGTGAGAGCTGTGGTAGCTCGTAGGCTTATAGAGGAGTATGGATATACGCAGTCTTCTGTAGCTAAGATTCTAGGTACTACTCAAGCTGCTGTAAGCCATTATATAAATGTTAAACGTGGCGGTAGGTTTATCGAGAAACTCCTATCTATAGATGAGGCTAGGAAGGTTATAGACGGTATCGTCGATAGTATCGTTTCTGGTAGTGTGTTTAAGGAGAATTATATATGTGAGCTATGTAAGATTATGAGACCTCACTTAGAGTAGGTGGAAGCTATACCATGATGCAAACTCAGTAGTCTACCTTTAAATATCCTTCCATCAGATATGGAGGTCTAACGATGCTATGCAGGGGGTGATAGCAGTTTATGGCTATCGATGAAGCATCTATATCTAAGGCTATAATCGAATCTTCAGCTGAGAAGCTATCCAGATTGATGGATATCGATGTAGCGGTAGTCGGTGCAGGTCCGGCAGGTCTTACAGCAGCGATATACCTTGCTAGGAGCGGTTTGAAGACCATAGTAGTCGAGAGGAGGCTATCCTTCGGTGGGGGTATAGGCGGTGGGGGTATGCAGCTACCGGCTATCGTAGTGCAGAAGCAAGCTTTAGATATACTCGAGAGTATAGGGTGTAGGTATAGGCTCCATAATCCTACAGGGCTCTATATAGTGGATCCTGCTGAGCTGATAGCTAAGCTTGCATCCTCGGCTATAGATTCTGGAGCTGAGATACTGCTAGGGGTTACGGTTGATGATGTAATCTATAGGATTGAGGATGGGTGCGTAAAGGTTGTGGGGATCGTAGTTCAGTGGACTTCTACGGTAGCCGCAGCTTTCCATGTAGATCCGTTATCTATGAAATCTAGAGCTGTAGTCGATTGTACTGGTCATGAAGCTGAGGTTGTATCTATAGCTTCTAGGAAGATACCTGAGCTTAACCTATCGATAAGAGGTGAATCTCCTATGTGGGCTTCGAGAGGTGAGGAGCTTGTTGTCGAGAGGGCTGGAGCTGTATGTCCCGGATTATACGTAGCGGGTATGTCTGTAGCAGCTGTGTATGGTATACCTAGGATGGGGCCTATATTCGGTGGTATGCTACTATCGGGTAGACGTGCAGCCGATGCTATCCTTAGAGATTTGAGAGGCTAAGCTAGGATTTCTACTATCTTCCTCAGAGTATCGCATAGAATATCTATCTCCTCCATGGTATTGTATATGTAGAAGGACGCTCTTACAGTACCTGTTAATCCTAGCCTAGCGTGTAGAGGTTCTGCGCAGTGTACGCCGGATCTTACAGCTATATTCTCGAGTTCATCTAGTAGTAGAGCGACGTCATGCGGATCTACAGCTTCTACGTTGAAAGTCGCTATACCGGATCTAAACCTTGTATCCCTAGGCCCGTAGATGGATACCTTCTCTATCTCGCTTAATCTTTTTAGAGCATACTCTGTCAATCTATCTTCGTAAGATCTAACTTTATCCATACCTAACCGTGATAGGTATTCTACGGCTGCTGCGAGGCCTATAGCTCCGGCTACGTTAGGAGTACCAGGCTCCATCCTCCAAGGCATATTGTTCCATGTAGATCTATCCAGGCTAACCCTCCTAATCATCTCACCACCTGTGAATACAGGTTTAACCTGATCCTCCATGCCTCTACGTATGTATAGGCATCCTATACCTGTAGGTCCTAGCATCTTATGACCGCTGAAAGCTAGGAAATCGCATCCCATCTTCCTAGCATCTATAGGTATATGCGGTACGGATTGAGCAGCATCGACTAATAGTAGTATACCGTTCTTACGAGCTATACGTGCTACATCTTCTACAGGGTTCACGGTGCCGAGTACGTTGGATATATGCGTTAACGCTATAAGCTTAGTCCTCTCGGATAGTAGATCCGATAGCTTCTCTAGATCTAGCATACCTTCACCGGTTATATCTAGGAATCTAAGCTTAACGCTATACCTATCCCTAACCATCTGCCAAGGTACTAGATTCGAATGATGCTCCATAACAGTCGTTATTATCTCATCACCAGGATTCCAATCTAAACCGTATGCTATAAGGTTTATAGCTTCTGTAGCGTTCTTGACGAATATAAGCTCGCTTGGGGATACACCTATAAACCTAGCTATCCTCCCTCTAGAATCCTCATACATCTTAGTAGCCTCCTGCGATAGACGGTAGACCCCCCTATGAACGTTAACAGTATACCTCTCGTAATACTCTACGATCGCTTCGATAACATGCCTAGGTTTAAGGGATGTAGCAGCGTTATCCAGATATACTAGAGGCTTACCATCACCCCTCCTAATCGATAGTATAGGGAAATCACTCCTAACCTCGTATGGATCCAGCATATCCCTTAAACCTCTACTATACTGAGGCTTAGCCTTATACGTTAACCTTTATTAGGCGTACGTATGGTTCCAGGATAGCGTTCAGCTTTCATATGATAGGTGTAAGCTTAGTCGATGTATAGCCTCCCCTAGACTCCACCTCTACCGCATATAAACTCGTTCTAGGTTTCACTCCGTAGAGGATTAAGGCTCCATGCTCCCTAGTAAGCTTTAGATGCGTATCGGCTATAGGCGATATCCTCTCCGCAAGCCTCGAATAGATAGGCTTAGCTATGAGGAATGTTAAGGATCCTGTGGAGGCTACCCTACCTACATCCATCGATAATAAGTTTAAAGCTCCGTTTAAACCGTAGTGTAGCGTTAACCTATCGACCCCTATAACCTTGAGTATAGGCTTACCAGACTCTGATATCAGTTCATCCTCAACCCTACAGATCCCTTCATAATCTTCATCGATAGATCCACCTCTAAGGTATACTATGCTTCGATTACATTCATATCTCCTCCTACCTCCTATCGCTACCACTCTAAGGAGCCTCTCCGCTCCCTCCCTATCCTCGAAGGATACTAGGGATTGCTCTAAAACTTTAGATGTATCAACGCCGATGGATGGTATAACCATAAGGCCCCTCCCCTTACGTAGGAAGCTCGATCCTAGCGGTATGGTTAGCGTAGATTGATAATCATAGCTTCTAATCCTATAATCCACCTCTAGGAGGACTATAGAGCCCCTAGGATACCCACCTACCACCCTATCTAGATCAGGTATACCCGTCGAGTATGCATCCTGGGATGGGTCGTCCGGAGGCTTATAGAGCCTCCATACATCTAT
>JAWCGL010000050.1:0-7532 GCA_038857155.1 Bathyarchaeia archaeon | reverse complement strand
TCGGAATTCATACAGTTTCCTAAGATCATCCAAACAGTATGGAGAGAACACACCCCTCCCCCCGTGTAGTAGATCCCTCAACACATCGTATACAGAGAAGCAACTCCTCCTACCATAAACGACTATATCTACATCGGAATCAGGGCTATGTAGATCTACGAGTATAGATCCAGATATACCGATATAATCGAGGGAGACTCCTGTAAGATCGTGGAGAATGTTTACAAGCATGAGAGCCTGAGATTCTACGATATCAAGATCACCGCTTCTAGATAGCGTCGAAACCCTCTCTACCGGATTATAGAGTTTAGCTATGAGATGCCTAGATACACCTTCCATCCAATCGTCGAATACATGATCATAGTAGATGTAGTGTGGATACCTCCCCCTAAGGATAGAATCCCTATCTCTTAGGGAATAGACCTTACTATACCTCCTCCCATACCTAACCCTACCTCCAGATGGATCCTCAAAATACCTCAGATAAGCTATAACCCTATCTGGAGGATGGATCAAACCCTTAACATCGAATATCAAGCCTTCGATCGTCTCGAGGAAATCCCCCTCACGCGCCTCCATAGACCCCGCCACCTAGAATCTTAGACCGTTCAGTAGAGCTATCATAAGAGATGAAGCCGTTAGATCTGCTGTCGTACCTGGATTATACTCCCTACCAAGGCTATGAAGCTTCTCATCAAACCTCCATAAGGCATCCCGCCCCCCATCAGTAGTTAAACCCCCTATATCTAGCACCATCCCAGCCTCTATAGACACCCATAGAGTCTCCCTTACGCCTATCTCTACAGCCTTCCTTATATCGCTTTCAAACTTGAGTCCTATACCCCTAGCGATGAAGGTATCTGGAAACTTCGATAAGATCCTAAGAAATGTGTGAACTATGGCTGTATTTATATCCTTAGTCGATTCGAATGTTTCGATGAGATATCTATATCCGTATTCGAAGGATACCTCCATACCCGTTACAAGCTCCCTAGCGATATTATCGTAGGATGAGGATTCGAGCATAACATCGTAGAGCGTCACCCCCTCCTTCAAAATCCTCTCATAAGCTCCTCTATCGTATAGATCGGGTGCTCTACCATAGCTAACCCTACCCATCCTACTAGGAGGGTTAGCCATAGCTATAGCCTTATAGACATCGACTGCGTCTATCGGTGTAGTCGAACGAATAATGTCATCTACATTCCTCCGTAAAGCCTCCTCCTCAAATCCGTACCCCTCAGTATAGGTTTTAGTAGAAGCTATGGAGAGGGGGATGAATAGTAGACATATACCTAGATGCGTATTCCCACCATGATGTGAAGACATAACATCCACAACAGCCCTCCTAACAAGTCTCCCGACACCTATCCTAGATAGATCTAGCCTCCCCTTAGCCGCCATAACCCCCTTTAAAGCGGCATCACTAATAATAGATCCTAACGCGATAGATCCGGCTATGAAATGCTCGAAGCGAGTACAACAGCGATCCCTGATCCTATGGACGTTACCAGGCTTAGGCCAGCCACTAACCTCTAAAGCTGAAGCAAGTTCAGCACAACGCCTAACATACTCTACCAGCTTCTTCGCATTCAAAGCCTCCGGCATGACTCGAATATTTTGCAGTGGAAGTTAAATCTAAACCTAGCCCCTCTACCCTCTACGGTGCTCCTTATGGGACTCTCCATACTCTACTTCGACTACTCTGAAGAGTGGCATCTAGGAGTGGATATAGCCTCGGAAAATAGTCGATCTAACGAGAATAATAGCTACCTACAGGATGACAGCAGTAAGATATCCATTCCCCAGAAGGTTTTTAAATCCCTACCTACCCCAAAACCTTCTGGGTTAGTAGACTTGGCATCCACTCCTTTATCTAAGATCTCTAGGAGGGAAGCTTTAAGTATAGCTATTAAAATGGAGGAGGGAGCCCTCAGATTCTACCGTAGATTAGCTAAGTCTGTCGGGGAATGGTTCGCGGCTTCAGAGAAATATAGTGTACTTTTCGAAGCTCTAGCAGATGATGAAGATACACATGTCTATATGTATCGTAATATGCTAGCCAAAACAGAGGATGAGACTTCAGCCGAAGTCGAACTCGAAATATCAGAATCCCTACTCTCAGAAGTTAGGGAGATCGTCGAGAAGGAGATACCTGAAACCTTAAACTTTGATGAAGCTTTAAAGCTAGCTCTATACCTGGAAGCTGAAACCCTAAGATTCTATTATACGCTAATGGAAAAGCTAGGGGGGAGCTACGAGAGGAAAGCCGTAGCAGATATAATGAAGGTTGAAAAGAAGCATCTATCCGAGGTAGCAGAGATACTAGTCGAGCAAGCAGAGAGGAAGGCTTCATAGGTAAAGCTTAAACTAACTACACGGTAAAAGGAGCTAGATAGGGGGAAGCCGGGGTAGCCTAGCCCGGTAAGGCGCCGGACTCGAGATCCGGTTCCCCTCATAGGGGATCAGGGGTTCAAATCCCCTCCCCGGCGCCTACAATCTGCTTCTACTATGTTTTAAAGACCGAGATGCTTATCTAGGCTACCTAGATTACGATTAGTTTAGGATATGGTTGAGAAGCTAGCTCTGCTAGGTGGTATGAGAGCGTTAACTAGGGTTGAAGAGTTATCCTCAGCTTCCCGCTGGCCTGTATTCGGTGATGAGGAGGAGAAAGCTGTATGCGAGGTATTGGATAGCGGGGATCTATACTCGCCTATAGAAAGGTTTGAAGGTGAATTCGCATCCTATCATAACGTTAAGTTTGCTCTAGCCCATAACAATGGGACATCTGCTCTACACTCAGCATATTTCGCCGTCGGTGTAGGACCTGGGGATGAAGTCATAACACCGGCATATACATGGCATCTACAAGTAGCTCCAATCCTAGCTCTACATGCTATCCCTGTTTTCTGTGATATAGATCCTAAGACGGGTTGTATAGATCCAAAGGATGTGGAGCTTAAGATATCTCGACGGACTAAAGCTATAGTAGTCGTGCATCTATACGGTGCAGTAGCATCTATGGATGATATACTATCGATCGCAAGGGATCATGGTATACCTGTAATCGAAGATTGCTCCCATGCTCACGGTGCTAAGTATAGAGGTAGAAAAGTCGGTACGATAGGCGATATAGGTTGCTTCAGCTTACAAGCTAGTAAGCTTATGACAGGTATAGAAGGTGGAGTTATGATAACAAATAACGAAGAGTATTATGAGAGGGCATGCCTCTTAGGACATTATGAACGTATACCTAAACTTAGGATGGAGAAGTATCGTAGATACTATCAGGCCGATAAAGATATGGCTCCATCATGCTTCGGCTTCAAATATCGTATCCACCCGTTAGCCGCAGCTATAGCTTCGGTACAGCTGGAGCATCTAGATGAATGGAACTCTATAAGGAGGAGCAATATGATGTATATAACCAAGGCTCTATCCGATATCGGAGAAGAGTTAGGGCATATATTCGAACCGCCATATGAAGCGCCTGGGATAGAACGTCTATGGTACGGCTATGTATGTCAATACCATCCTGATAAAACCGGGGTATCGAGAAGCCGTTTCATAGAGGCTTTGAAAGCTGAGGGTTTGTATGCGTCTGATATGCGTGGATTCCTACCAGTCTACTGGAATCCTATATACGAGGAGAGGAGTGTATGGGCTGAAGGCTACCCGTTCGATGCACCGTATGTAAGCCGTAGGATAGCGTACGATAGGGGTATATGCCCTGAAGCTGAGAGACTATGGCTTCGCACCGTACGTCTACCGGTAATACATCGTAAAGTAGGTGTAGATCTACTCGACGAATATGTATACGCGGTGGAGAAGGTCCTAAGGAATCTACCCAGCCTGAAGCGGTCTTAACCCCCAGGTCATCTATAGACTATACTATGTTACTGCTAAGTCTTCATAGGGTCAATTTTAAATAGGCTGTACATCGATGTTTTCATCGATGCAGGTAGAGATAGTTCCCCAACCTAAAAGTCTAAGGTTTACAGGTAGATGGCTTGAGTTTGATGGATTCGAGAATATGCCTGAATTCCTATCTAAGGAGTTCAGGATACCTAAAGGTAGATGGATAGTAGAGGAGGTTGAAGGCGTAGGTATAGGTCTGAACGTAGGGAAGGATCGTATAGAGGTATGGGGTGATAGAAGTATATGCTATGCGACTGCAATACAGTTAACTAAGCTTAAACCGGGATACATACCTGAAGTATCCGTAGAGGAAGGCTTCGATTTCAGTTTCAGATGCTTCCACCTAGATATAGCTAGAGGAGGTGTTCCTAGACTCGAGTACTTCGAGAAGCTTCTAAGACTACTATTCCTACTGAAGTACAACTATCTAGCCGTATACGTGGAGGATCTATTTCCATGGAAATCTTATCCAGAGATAGGCTTAGATAGAGGTAGGCTAACACAGGAGGAGTGGTCCAGGGTAGTGTGGTATGGCGCTCAGCTTGGGATAGATGTCTTCCCATCCCTAGAGATCCTAGGTCATATGGAGCATATCCTGACGCTACCAGGGTTTAGAAGGTTTAGCGAATGGCATAGACCCGAGGAAGGATGCCTAGATGCTTCTAACGAGGAGGCTAGAGCTTTCGCTATGACTCTACTAGAAGATGCTCTAGATCAGACCAGATCCAGGTATATACATGTAGGGGGAGATGAAACATGGGCTCTAGGTAGGGGTAGAAGCTTAGATGCTACCGGAAGATTCGAGGGGCCGAAGCTATACCTAGAATTCTATAAGAGGGTTGTAGAGAGGGTTAAACATAGGGGTAAGACGCCGATACTATGGGGTGATATGATATCTGGGATGTATCTTAGAGAGAGGGAGGCATCGCTATGGAGGGATCTAGTAGAATCAGATCTATGGAGATCCGTAATAGTAGCTAACTGGGATTACCGTCCAGAATCTAAGGAATACTTCAAACGTAAGATAAGGATATTCTCGGATAGAGGATTAACGCAGTTCGTCTGCCCAGGGTTAGCCAACTGGAATAGATACTACCCGGACTTCGATATAGCTTTAACAAACCTTAAAAACTTCCTGGATGCAGCTAGAGAGGAAGGTGTAGAGGGGTTCATCATAACGGCTTGGGGTGACGATGGAGAGGAATGCCTATTCTCCTTCATAGAGCCTCTCATACTAGCGGCTATAGAGTATGGTGAGGGTGAGGGTAGATGGGAGGATAAATGGTCCGCTCTAACAGGTGAACATAAGGGTATAGTCAATGCTAGGAGATCCCTCGGTAGGATGGAGATAGCTGAATATGTGAAGCCTACCCTATTCCAGCCTAGATCTAAACTCAAAGGTAAAGAGAATGTATACGACTACTGGGGATCCACCGTTAAAGCTGTATCGGATCTAAACCTACCTAGAGATCTAGATTTCCTGAGGAGATGCATCGAGTTAGGTTTGAAGAAGATCGAAGGATTAGACTCCATCTCAGACTACATCAGTCTATCCGATATCTACGCAGAGTTATGGCTAGCTGAGAGGAAGCCTAACGGGTTGGAGAGGATCCTCGGTAGATTCTGGTCTGCAGCCGTTTATCGTGATCTAGAGCTGCGCCTACACATAGAGGGGTAGAAGCTTGACGTCTACCAACCCTAGGGAAACGATCAGCATGATACTGTGCGGAGGGTTAGGGAAGAGGCTTAGACCGCTAACAGATTCCACTCCTAAACCTTTGATAGAGATAAGGAATGGATACACGATCCTCGATAAGCAGATACTCGATATGAAGTATGCAGGTATAAACCGCGTCATACTTCTAACAGGGTATCTCCATGAGAAGATAGAGGATAGATACGGTAGCCAATGGGGCGGTGTACGTATAGAATATTCTGTGGAAGAGGATCCTATAGGTACATGGGGTGCTGTAGCTACCGCTCTAGAGAGATTCAAACCTAGATGCACCATACTCATATCGAACGGAGATATAGTAACAGATCTAAACATAAGAAAGATGATAGCATCCTCTAGATACCCTACTACGATGTTCATACTAACTATGAGGAGCCCGTATGGTATAGTAGAGCTTAGCGGGGATAAAATTATAGGGTTTGTAGAGAAACCCCAACTACCATATTATATAAACGGAGGCTTCTATATAGTTGACGAAGGCTTAGATCTACTAGAGTTTATCGGTAAACCTGAACCACCCTCAGATCTTGAGAAGGATGTATTCCCCAAACTAGCTAGACTAGGCCTGTTAGGATACTATATGGAGCCATACGATGTATTCTGGAAATCTATAGATACCGTTAAAGACCTCGAGGAGATTCGTAAAGAATTCGCATACAGAGAGGATAAGCCATGGGGATACGAGAAGCTTATCGAATCCACCCCATCATACGTCTACAAGAAGATACTGATCAAAGAGGGATACAGGATACCGTTACATAAGCATCAAGCTAGCGAAACCGTGTATGTAGTTTCAGGTAGGATCAAGATGAATATAGATGATAGAGAGATTCAGCTTGAACAAGGCGAGAAGTATACCGTTGAAGCTGATTCTCAGCACGCGGTATCGGCTATCGAGACGGCGATAGTAGATTCCATATCATCTCCGAATGTCGGTGAAGTCTGCTGGCTCGACGGTCGATGGGCTATATAGACGCAAGCATTTATCTAGGTATCCCTGGTATATCCATATAGTGGGTAGATTTTATGTCGATGGATGTATTCCAAGCCGTAACCGGTAGACGTAGCGTTAGAGCTTTCAAACCAGATCCTATACCTGAGGAGATCCTTGGTAAGATACTGGAAGCAGCTCAATGGGCTCCATCAGCCGGGAATATGCAGGCTAGAGATTTCATATTAGTCGTAGATCAGGATACGAGGGTTAAGCTGGCGGAAGCTTCATGGGGTCAATACTTCATAGCAGAAGCACCTGTAGTCGTAGTCGTATGTGCAAACCTAGATAGATCTGCTCGAAGATACGGCGAGAGGGGTAGAACCCTATACGCTATACTAGATGCAGCTGCAGCCGTAGAGAATCTACTGTTAGCCGCATACGCTCTAGGTTTAGGTACATGCTGGATAGGAGCTTTCGACGATGATAAGGTTAAACGTATACTCTCCCTACCGGATCATGTAAAACCTATAGCGATAATACCGGTGGGGTATCCTGGAAGACAGCCTAGACCTACGCCTAGAATACCTATAGACCGTATAACCTATAGAGATAGATATGGAAACCCATACTTCCGTTAAATCCCATAGATCCTAAAGCTTATCCCTTGATATTCCTATATACCACAAAAATTCTCGAGGCGGCTCATTGAGAGTTATCTAGCGGTAATCCTATATCTAATCGAATGGTATAGATAGCTAAGGATATGCAGAGCTACATCTAACACCTCTCTCCCTGCATATCCTCTCTATACGTCTCCTCACCTCCATCCACCATATGCTATCCCTTCTAGTTAGCGATGGAAGCCTATCTATAGGGTAATCCCCGTAACCTTCCAATGCTATTCTCATGGAATCTAGAACCCACCTCCTCAGGTTAAGCTTATCG
>JAWCGL010000049.1:0-7701 GCA_038857155.1 Bathyarchaeia archaeon | reverse complement strand
GGTTTATCGTAAGTCCTAGCGTTATGTGGATAGCTCCTACGAATAAAGCGAATTTGAACATAGGCATAAGGTTTCCATGCTCAAGCATAGCTACCGGGTTATAGCCTCCTATAGGTATCCATGTATTCCCTACCTTTATACTGAACCCTACCGGATGGATTACACCGTGGAAGCCGAATATATCACCGTACAGAAGTCCACCTACGATAGATGATATCCCTAGGGATACGAAGAATAGACCGTTATCTACGAAGTATCCGATTATCTCCCCATACCCGCCGCCCTTCCTCTTAGCTCGTATACATGCTAAGCCGAGTATTAGGAGGAGGAGTCCATGCCCGATATCTGCGAACATCAACCCGAATATGATCGGGAATGTTATCGAGAAGAATATCGCAGGGTTGAATTCATGGTATGAAGGTAGACCGTATGCTACAGCTAGGCGTTCGAATACTTTAAGAGGTTTAGGCGTCTCTATCACCGTAGGGGGATGATCATCCTCTTCTGGATCGCCTGCCTCTACTATAGCATAGCCTTCAGATGCTTTTCGTATATCTTCGCATAGCTTTTCGGCGTATCCTGCTGGAACCCATCCCTCGAACACTATACAGTTGCATACCTCTAATGTCGACGACATGAATTCTAACGAAAACCTATAGCTTTCCACTAGA
This sequence comes from Bathyarchaeia archaeon, assembly GCA_038857155.1. Classification (GTDB taxonomy): domain Archaea; phylum Thermoproteota; class CALKCG01; order B24; family DRYS01; genus DRYS01. The sequence goes on along the minus strand of JAWCGL010000049.1, from coordinate 7,030 downwards.
TCCTTAAGCTTATGTAGATTGTTCTTAGCCGTATCGATGTACCTCTCGGCTATACTCTTCCTACACTCTTCTAATAGATCTTTAACTTCATGGAAGCTTTCTTCATCCTCTATATCCTCTATCAACCTCGTAACGTCGTCGAGAGATTTAAGGCTAGATGGATCGATAGGGTTCGCTTCACCGATTTCGGCCGTAGCTTTATCTATGCTACCTAGTATAGCATCAACTTTAGATAGGCTCTTTGATGCGTCGATCTTCTTCACAAGCCCTTTTCTAAGCCAATCCTCAGCTTCGCTAGAGATAAAGGGGTGGAAGATTCCACTCTCCGCTAATATACCTGCTACCTTATGGAAGTATGGCCGGTAGGTTATAGCTCTAACCTTTTTCATCTTTAACGGTTTAAGCATATCTCCAACCCGTCCGCTAATCTTTTTCAAGCTATTACCTCTGGTTTGAGACGATTATAAGATTAGCGTATAGATTAAACGTAGCGCTTCAGCTTTTCAACCCTAAGATCAGGATTAAGACTAGACCTACGGTTAGAGGTAGAAATAAGCCTAGACCGGCGTAGAATGAGCCATACCAGCTTCCTACGGTATAACCGATTATAGAGAATGTAAGCATAGCTAGTACTATGATAGTACTTTTGAGAAGCATTCTCTTTAACGTAGCGGTAGAGCTTCCATCCTTAGATTTCACATAGCTTTCAACCTTAATCTGTCTAGGTTTAGAGTATAGCTCAACCTTCATCTTCAATGCTTTCGAGAGTATATGAAACGGTATGGGGCGTTCACCTCTGAGCCATGCATCTACCTCTTCGCGTGAAACGTTCATCTCAGATAGGAAGCTCTCTATACCCATAGCTTCTATGAGCGATGATATAATCTCTCTAGCTTTCTCGCTAGACATACCTAATTACCACTATCCTTAGGAGAGTATGCTAAGCGTTTAAACATTATGCCGAATGCATAATATAACTGGCTATACGCTCTAGTCTTATAGATATATTTAAATGGCTAACGATTGGAATGTAATCCTCGGTGACATGCCATACTAGTATCGAGGTTTGATATGATCGATGTTCAGTAGCATAGTATTCGATCTAGAGAGAACTATTACAGATTTCTATCGATCGATAGATTGGAGGAAGGCTAGGATCGATATTATGAGGATTTTCGAAGATAACGGAATATCCGTAGATGAGAGGCTGCTAGCTAGTAGGGATGAGTTTCTCTCTAATTTCGATAAACTCGTGGAGGGTCTACCATTCCATAGAGCTGCTGGGTTATGGGAAGATTCTTCGACTAAACTCGAGGAATACGAGCTATCTGCTATCCAGTATTCTAAACTTAGATCATATGCGTGGGATGTATTGAGGTGGGCTAGATGGAGGAATTTTAACATAGGAGTAGTAGCTTTATCTACTAGGCGAGCGGCTTCAGAGCTTATATCTAAATTCAATCTGCAAAGCTATATCGATGCGATCATCGGGAGGGGTATGAGGTATAGGGTTAAACCCTATCCAGATCAGATAATTCGCTGTATATCGGAGATAAGTGTGAAAAGAGATGAGGTTATATTCATTGGTTCAGATGAAAACGATCTAAAAGCCTCAAAAGCAGCAGGAGTGTATACGATAATAGTTTTGACAGATAACGTGGTTAAGAAGCATATATTTAAAATGGCTGATTGTATAGTGGAAAATCTGTATCAGCTACTAAGATTCCTTGAGGCGTCTAGCCCCTCCTAGGGATGCTGATTGCTTCTATATGCATAGCTTTCACTTCTGATATCTTCAATGGCTTAAACGGTATACCATCGCCTCTATAGAATTTGGAGAACCATTCAACCCATATGAGCCGTGTCGTATGTATGAATATCATAAGACCTTCGAGTATCACTACGAGAACGGCTCCGATTAACGCTGCTGTTAAACTACCCCCTCCGAGTTCTAAGATTATATGCGTCAGTATGCTATGGGATAGCGATAAAGCCATTATCCTTAGATAGGATACGGTATTGCTCACCGTAGATATCATAGCTTCGAAGAACTGGATCAACCCTTCTAGCCTCTCTGTATACAATTTACCTAGCAACATTACGCATGTAGGTAGTATTACTAGTGGGTATAGTGTAGGGCTGCTCATCCATGCGGTGAAATCTAGCTTAAAGCAGAATAGATTATATACGACTCCTATATACATGCATATCCATGGTGCAGGTTCTATCAGAGCCTCCCTATATTCTCTATTTAGGATCTTATTAGCTAGATTCAATATTATACCGGATAATACATGTATAGCACCTATAAGTATGGATAGCTTAAACATCGCTATCGGATTATCTAAAGGTTTAAACGGAAGTGATATGTTGAACGGGTACGGTATTACCAGCTTGAAATTCAACACGTCAACCTTGTATCCTAGAAATTCGCCGAATAGCATACCGGAGAGTATACTCGACAACCCGCATACGATGTATAGGGTGGACCCACTAAATATATACCGGATTAGATCAGAGCCGATATCGATCTTCTCTCTAATTAAGTGGAGGATCAAACCGGATGCTAGGAGTATCAATCCATGGCCTATATCCCCGAACATAACCCCGAATAACAATGCGAAGGAGAGCATCACGAATAGGGTGGGATCGATCTCGTTGTACGATGGGAACCCGAATGAATCCACTATCTTCCCGAAGGGCTCTAGGAATCTACTACGACGAATTAAGCTTGGAGGTTTATCATCGTGTTCAGGGAGGCTAAACTCTACGTTCACCCAGCTGCCATATAAACCCTTTATCTCGTAATCAAATCTGTCCCTCATAACTTGAGGTATCCATCCGACTATGTAGGGGTTCACATCTATGGATGTAGGTGTTTCGACAAATATAGAGAGATGGAAGTTGCCGAACCTCTCTAGAAAGTGTAGTAGGTCTTCGGCTACGCTACGATCTAGTATATCTATGCGAACCTTATATAGCTCTGCAGGTCTCATTCAATATGTTCCATAGGAAAGCTCTACTATAAGGATAGTACCGGTAAGATCTATAACTTACGTAAACCGGAAACATCGATCCGATCTAGATGGAAGCCTCACCTATACGATGGGTTATCTAGGATGATCTATAGTTGTATTTACCCTGCTGCTTCGCCCATTCTATCGTTTTAGGATCGGCTCTCTTAAGCTCTCTCTCAGGCAGGATCGATAGAACATCCCACATTAGATCCAAAGTCTCCTCTATGCTACGCTCTTCGTAGACCCCCTGGTTTACGAACCTCCTCTCGAACTCATCTGCGAATTGTAGGTATAGCTTATCTCTAGCGGTAAGCCCGGCTTCACCTATAACCGCTATAAGCTCTCTCAGAGATACACCTTCGGCGTAAGCGTAGTAGCAGCAATCTGCGACCTCCCTATGATCGAACCTCGTCCTACCTTCACCTATACCCGTCCTCATAAGCCTAGATAGCGATGGGAGTATATCTATAGGCGGGTATACACCTTTATGATGCATAGCTCTACTGAGTATTATCTGACCTTCGGTTATGTATGCCGTTAGATCTGGTACGGGATGCGTTATATCGTCATGAGGCATCGTTAGCATCGGGAATACCGTATGGCTCCCCCTCACATCATGCATACGTCCACATCTCTCGTATATCGTCGCTAGATCTGTGTAGAGGTATCCAGGATAACCCCTCCTACCTGGAACCTCCCTTCTAGCCGCGCTTACCTCCCTAAGAGCCTCAGCGTAGTTCGTCATATCTGTTAGCAGAGTGAGTACATGGTATCCTTCGTGGAATGCCAGATACTCTGCGCAGGTGAGGGCGAGCCTAGGCGTTATTATACGTTCTATAGCAGGATCGTTCGCTAGGTTTACGAAAAGCACTATATGATCCAATACACCCCTAGATCTGAAATCTTCTATAAAGAATCTTGCTTCCTCAGCCGTTATACCCATCGTAGCGAGCACTACTACAGCCTCCTCCTCTTTGCCTAGGACTTTAGCCTGTCTAGCTATCTGAGCGGCTAGCATGTTATGAGGTAGACCTGAACCTGAGAATATGGGTAGCTTCTGACCTCTGACCAGTGTGTATAACCCGTCGATAGCGGATATACCTGTCTGTATGAACTCCCTAGGATGCTCCCTAGACGATGGGTTTATAGGCATACCGTGGATATCCCAGTAGTCTTCAGGTATTATCGGCGGACCGCCATCTATAGGGTCGCCTCTACCGTTGAATATCCTACCGAGAAGATCGCCTGATACAGATAGCTTTATAGTCTCCCCAGTAAACTTGACAGCCGTCCTATCTAGGCTTAACCCCTCGGTACCTTCGAAAACCTGTATCACCGCAAACTTATCTGTAACCTCTAGAACCTGCCCACGCCTCTCCTCACCGCTAGGAGTTTCTATACGTACTAACTCACCGTAAGCTATGCCTCTAACAGCTTCTACGAATAGTAGAGGGCCTGAAATCCTAGATATGCTCCTATACTTTTTAAGAGCTAGACTCACCTCGAAGCCACCTCGATCATATACGTTAAACCTCCTTCATCAACTCCCTAAACTGCCTCTCCATATCTATACGGAGGCTATCGGCGATCCCCCTAAGCTCGTCGATCGGGCGTATCTTAAGTCTAGCTATCTCCCCTCTTACAGGTAGATCTAGTATCCTATGCAACGCTACACCTTTCTTCACAGACTCATTGGTAAACCTATAGAAGTCTAGTATTATCCTTAGTAGGAGTCTAGTCTTCTCTAGATCCGAGTATGTATCTACTGGGTGGTATGCATGCTGAGCTAGGAAATCCTCTCTTATCATCCTAGCAACCTCTAGTATGGATCTCTGCTCATCTGAGAGGGCATCTGGACCCACTAGCTGAACTATCTCTTTAAGCTCCTCCTCCCTCTGAAGTATATACATACTTTCACGGATCATATCGCTCCACTCGGGATCGAGCTTCCGTCTAAACCATGCCTCCAGATCATCACGATAGAGCGAGTAGCTCCTAAGCCAGTTAACAGCCGGGAAATGCCTCCTCCTCGCAAGCTCCTCGTCTAAAGCCCAGAAAACCCTCACTATCCTCAGAGTGTTAACTGTTACAGGCTCTGAGAAATCCCCGCCTGGAGGCGATACAGCGCCTATGATAGAGATCGAGCCAGTCCTCACAGGTCTACCTAAAGCTTCAACCTTACCAGCTCTCTCGTAGAACTCGGCAAGCCTACTAGCTAGATAGGGTGGATAACCCTCCTCCCCAGGTATCTCGCCAAGCCTACCAGATATCTCCCTTAAAGCTTCAGCCCATCTACTAGTAGAATCAGCCATTAAAGCTACGTTGTAACCCATATCCCTGAAATACTCCGCTATGGTAACACCTGTGTATATGCTTGCCTCCCTAGCTGCGATAGGCATATTAGATACGTTAGCTATAAGCACGGTTCTCTCCATAAGCGGCCTACCAGTCCTAGGATCCGTAAGTTTCGGGAAATCCTCTAGAACCTCAGCCATCTCGTTCCCCCTCTCCCCGCATCCGACGTATATCACTATATCCGCGCTAGCCCATTTAGCTAGCTGATGCTGCATTATAGTCTTTCCCGTCCCGAAGCCTCCGGGTATAGCGGCTGTACCCCCTAGAGCTAACGGGAAGAGCGTATCGAGAACCCTCTGCCCTGTTATAAGAGGCTCTTCGACGGGGAGCTTCCGGATATACGGTCTAGGCTTCCTAACAGGCCATCTCTGCATCATACTTAAACCCATCTCTCCACGTTCAGCTTCTATCGATATAACCGTATCCGTAACGCTAAACTCCCCCTCCTCCACCTTTCTAACAACACCCTTTATACCTGCGGGGACTAACACCCTATGCTCAACCATAGGAGTCTCCTGTACGACGCCTACGATATCGCCTTCACCGACTACATCACCGACCCTAACGGTAGGCTTGAAGAGCCACCTTCCACCCCTATCGAGAGCTTCGACAGATACCCCCCTACTTATGAAGTTACCTGTAATGATCTGAAGTCTAGTGAGAGGTCTTTGAACCCCATCGAATATATGGCCTATCAACCCTGGGCCGAGCTCTACAGAAAGCGGTTCACCCGTAGCCACCACAGGCTCTCCAGGTCTAAGGCCTGTAGTCTCCTCGTAGACCTGTATCGTACAGCGATCGCCTTCAACCCTTATAACCTCCCCGATAAGCCCTAATTCTCCAACCCTAACGACCTCATACATCCTAACGCCTACAATACCCTCAGCTTCTACCACAGGTCCTGCAACCCTAGCTACCTTTCCATGTCTCTCCATACCTAGATTCAACTATGTAGAGTGTGACCACACGTTCTTTAAGCTTTACTATGTAGATACACGTAGTTAAACGATCAAGATATTATCGTACCCCCAGGTCCGGATAAAGAGTGAAAAGCTAATTAGCTTGAGCCTACAGATGATATCAGCGTGTAGGGTTTACTATGAGCTGCGATGAGGTATGCTATGTATGCGGTAAGAGCGGAGGCGATCTGAAGAAATGCCCCTACTGCGGCCACTACCTATGTGAACAGCATTACGCAGAGCATTGCTTATGGGAGGAGAGACATAAGATCCTAACCGAATATTCGGATTCCGGAGCTATAGGGGTATGGAGGAGGAGGAAGACGACGTCAGCTTAGATTCAGAGATAGCATTACCGTCTGCGTCAACCTATCCAGTATAGGCGCTGGATATATACCTACTATAAACGTTAGGATCGCGAGTGCTATTATCGGAGCGAGAGCTAGCATTGATCCCTCCCTAACTTCTTCAAGATGCGTAGGTATCGAGCCGAAGAATACCCTCCTCACAGTCCAAAGCCCATACCCCGCTGTAAGCATGGTAGCTAATAACCCTAGTACAGCTACTATCAGCTTCTCCACGCTTCCAGAAGCTAGACTACTCCTTATAACCCCTCCGAAGATCATCCACTCAGATATGAACCCGCTAGTCGTAGGCAGCCCTATCAGTGTTAGGAAGCCTATGAGGGTGGATACAGCT
>JAWCGL010000048.1:0-7712 GCA_038857155.1 Bathyarchaeia archaeon | reverse complement strand
TGGATTTAGCTGAAGCTATGAAGGTAGATCCAGATAAACTCGTTCGAGATGTAAGAGGTATAAACTCTAAAGCTTACATCGTTAAAGCTACCTGTAGAGATGGGGTTGGCATAGATCAAGTTATACAAGCCTTAGGATTATAGAGTTGCTCGTCTTAGTAGTGGTAGATATGTATGCATGAATTCTCGGTCGCATCTCAGATAATATATGTAGTTTTAGCAGAGGCTAAGCAGAGGTATGCGAGGAAGATATTAGAGGTCAGGATAAGGGTAGGTCGATTCTCGTTTGTAAACCCGGATCAGCTTAGATTTTCCCTAGAAGCTATAGCCAGTATGGAGCCTATTTTAAACGGCGTAATATTCACGATATCAGAGGAGGATGCTGAAGCTGAGTGTGTAGAATGCGGTTATCGATGGATAGTTGAATGTGAGGATAATCCATTATACCATTACTCTCCACCGATCGCTCGATGCCCTCGATGTAATGGTGTCTCAAAGCTTATTAAGGGTAGAGATTGTATAATCGAAGGTATACGTATCGAGGTTTAGATATGTTTAGGTTTAGGGATAGATCTACAGCTTCCAATATTCTTGAGAGGATTAGGAATCTTAACGTTAAAGCTAGATTTATGAATGTATGCGGTACACACCAGGATACTATAGTAAGATATAGCTTGGATACCCTGTTAGAGCCTTATGGTATAGAGCTTATAGCTGGCCCAGGATGCCCGATATGCGTTACCACAGCTAGAGAGTATATGGAGGCTATAGCGCTAGCTATGAAGGGGAAGATCGTAGCTACGTATGGTGATGCGGCTAGGGTGAGGATTAGAGGGAAGAGTCTACTTTCACTTAGAGGAGAGGGGGCGGATGTACGGATAGTTTATAGTATCGATGATGCCGTTGATGTCGCTGTAAAGAACCCAGGTAAAGATATAGTTTTTCTAGCGGTTGGGTTTGAAACCACAGCTCCAGCTACAGCCTACACTATACTATCGGATCCACCTAAGAACTTCTACATCTTAAGTTGCCATAGACGTATACCGCCAGCTATAGAAGCTTTACTATCCTTAGGTGAAACGAGGATCGATGGATTCATAGATCCTGGGCATGTGAGTACGATTATAGGCGTCGAGCCGTATGAGAGGATAGTATCTAGGTTTCCTATTCCGCATGTAATATCTGGTTTCGAACCCCTCGATGTATTGGTATCCGTCTATATGCTTGCTAGACAGGTTAGGAGAGGTGAAGCTAAAGTTGAGAATGAGTATAGTAGAGCGGTAAGGAGGGGGGGCAACCCTAAAGCTTTAAAGTTTATCGAAGAGGTTTTCGAGACAATCGATCTTGAGTGGAGAGGACTTTCTAAAGTGGAGAGTTCAGGTATGCGTCTCAGAAGAAGGTATGAAGATCGAGAAGCTAGGCTGGTTTTCCAGGATGAGCTAGAATCGCATGGAGATTACGATGAACCTAAAGGCTGTCTATGCTCAGAAGTTCTTAGAGGTTTAGTTAAACCAAGAAGCTGCCCGCTGTTCTCCAGTATCTGTACGCCTTTAAACCCTATAGGTCCATGCATGGTATCGGTGGAGGGGGCATGCTATATCGAGTACAAACATAGGAGAGGATAGCATGCTAGATGCGAAATCGTTAAATCATCGGGAGCGAAGCGATTTAGAAGTAGCTTAGAGCGTGGTTAATATGGAAAGTATAAGGGTGAGAGCCCCCGCTTCATCCGCTAATCTTGGAGCTGGCTTTGACTGTTTCGGTATAGCTTTAGAAGATCCATACGATATGGTGGATGTTTCTATAGCTTCGAAGGGGGGAGGGGCTTTAGAGATCTCCGTGGAAGGCTATCCGATACCGCTTGATCCTGAGAGGAATACCGGAGGATACGTCGCTCTAAAGATGATGGAGGATTTCGGCTTAGAAGATAGCATCGAGATAAGAATCCAGAAGAATATACCTCCAGGATCAGGATTAGGCTCATCTGCCGCTACAGCTTCAGCTGTAGCTTACGCATTAAACAGGCTATACGACTTGAAGCTATCTATGGATGAGCTCGTACGGTATGCTTCACTTGGTGAGATCGTATCAGCTGGAACCCCTCATCTGGATAATGTCGCACCAGCTATATACGGAGGATTCACCATAATAGCCGGCATCCCTCCAAGGATCTATTCATTCCAACCTGACGATAGGCTAGGCGTAGTCGTCATTCTACCGCGTACAAGTAAAGCATCGACGTATGAAGCGAGGAAAATCCTACCTTCTACGATAGATTTATCATCTGCGTATCGTAACGTAGGTTATGGAAGCCTAACAGTGTTAGGCTTAACCTTAGGATGTGTAAATTTACTTAGAGATGGTATGAGGGATGAAGGTGTTGAACGTATCAGAGCTTCCCATGGTTTTGCACAGCTCTACGACGAGGTACGTATATTAGCTGAAAAGCTTGGGGTCGGCGTAGCTTTAAGCGGTGCAGGACCAGCCTACATAGCGATAGCATACCGTGATGAATTAGGATCTATAGCAGAATCATTCAGAAGACTCTTCGATGATAGAAATATAGGATGCAAAGTATACGTTACAAAGATAGGTAGAGGTGTCTATGAAGTTAAATGAATATTTCGATGTAAGATGCATAGATTGTGGTCAGAGTTACGGGGTGGATGAAGCTTTATACATGTGTAGCAGATGCGGTGGGCTGCTAGAGATTCAGGTAGATGCGGAGAAATTGAGTAGTATGGTAGATGTGGGGTTATGGCATAGACGCCCTTTCAACGTTTGGCGATATCGAGAGCTTCTACCTATATTCGATGATTCAAAGATAGTGAGTATGGGTGAAGGGGGTACACGACTGCTAAGATGTTGTAATCTAGCCGGGAAGATAGGGTTAGAGAATCTATACGTTAAATGCGAAGGCGATAATCCTACCGGTAGCTTCAAGGATCGGGGGATGACCGTAGGCGTTTCGAAAGCCTTAGAGCTTGGGTTTAAAGCAACGTTGTGCGCTTCAACCGGAAATACGGCTGCCAGCCTATCTGCCTATTCAGCTAGAGCAGGTTTAAAATGCTATGTATTAGTACCGGCTGGGAAGGTAGCGGTAGGTAAATTATCGCAGGCGATAATATACGGAGCTAAGGTTTTAACTGTAAGAGGGAACTTCGATTCAGCTCTGAAAATTGCTATACAACTCTGCTTAGAAGATGGAAGGATCTATCTCCTTAATAGCGTGAATCCCTTTAGGATAGAAGGACAGAAGACAGCTGCTTTAGAGATATTCGATCAACTCGGCTTCAACCCAGATAACATAGTGATACCAGTAGGTAACGCAGGGAATATATCAGCATACTGGAAGGGGTTCAACGAGATTAAGATGTCGGGGTTGACAGATAAATTACCTAGGATGCACGGGGTGCAAGCGAAGGGGGCAAACCCCCTCGTAGAAGCATATAGATCTATGAGCTGGGTTATAGAGCCTATCGATAACCCGGAGACGATAGCTACGGCTATAAGGATAGGAAAACCTGTTAGCTGGAAGAAAGCTCTTAGAGCTGTACGTGAATCCGGAGGCTCTATGATCGATGTATCTGATGAAGAGATATTAGATGCACAGAAGCTTATCGCTAGGATGGAGGGTCTGTTCGTAGAACCCGCTAGCGCTGCTTCGATAGCGGGTATGAGAAGATTGGTAGAAGATGGCGTCATCGATAGGGATGAGGTAACGGTATGTATAACTACCGGTCACGGATTGAAGGATCCGGAGATCGTTTTAAAGCTTTGCGAGCCTCCCATAGAAGTTGATCCTAACCCTGAAGATCTAAGGAGGATGTTAACTATATGAGGATAGCGTTATTCGGCTACGGTAATGTAGGTAGAGCAGTAGCTAGACTCCTAGATTCCAGGAGGAGGTATCTAGAAGGAGCCGGTTTATATCCAAAGCTCGTCGCAGTCGCAGATAGTAGAGGTGTAGCGATAAATCCGGGGGGATTGGATTGCTCGAAGCTAGAGGAAGTTAAGCGGACGAAGGGTAGCGTAGGCTTCTATCCAAATTACGGTAGGATAGGGATTGAAGCGATCGAAATAATATCGGATAGACTTATAGATATCGATGTAGTTATAGAAGTTACACCTACAAATATAGTGGATGGAGAACCTGGGTTAACTCATATAAGGGAAGCTCTGAAGTCCGGTTTACATGTAGTTACGGCTAATAAGGGTCCGTTAGCTCTAGCTATGCCTAGCTTACTGGAGTTAGCTCAACATACCGGAAGAGAGCTGATGTTTAGTGGAACGGTAGGTGGAGGGACACCGTTTATAAGGTTTGCTGAGAAATGTCTAGCTGGAGATCGTATCTTAGGTTTAGAGGGAATACTTAACGGTACGTGTAACTATATATTATCTTCGATGGAGGGTGGGTTATCGTTTGAGCAAGCTTTAAGAGAAGCTCAGAGACTTGGATATGCTGAAGCAGATCCATCGATGGATGTAGATGGATGGGATACCGCTTGTAAAATAGTCATATTAGCCGTACATATACTAGGTGCTAGGATAACTCTAAGAGATGTAGAAGTTAAAGGTATAAGAGGAGTAACGGAGGAGTATTTAGCCGAAGCTTATAGAGGAGGGACTACCGTTAAGCTTCTAGGTTCTATAGATGCTGATAGAGGGAAGGCATCGGTGGCTCCAGTCGAGATCCCTAGAAATAGCCCGCTAGCTGTTTCTGGTAATTTAAATGCGTTAACATTCCACGTAGAGAATCTGGGAAGTATAACGGTGATAGGTAAAGGTGCAGGCGGTATCGAAACTGCTCACGCTATATTAAAGGATCTCATAGAACTGAAGATGAGGCTTCAATATGGAAGCATCTAGATTAGCTTCGCTTTCAAGGAAAGATTAAATTTCAACCTTAGAGTCTATATGTGGTTTGATGGGGGAGTTATTCAGGAGGTATATGGAGGCTAAAGCTAAGAGGTATAAGGGGTTTATCCAGCCGCCTACCGCTGAGGCTGAAAGGATATCCCTTCCAGAATTCTATATGGGTCGAAGCTACGGTAGATTCCTATTATCATCATCCGAAGCCTATATGCTTAGAAAGGAGATAGAGCTACTAACATCGACGGTGGATAAACTTAGATTCTACGTGAAGATATCGATCGCGACGATATTAGTGCTGCTAGGATTACTCTTAACCAAAGTTGTAGGTGTGTGGTGATATGGGTGGATTGAAAACAAAGGTTAGGATACTGATATCGGAGATAAAATCTAGGTTTATAGGGAATGAGAGAGCAGTCGAGGTTGCCGTACTCAATCAGCTGCATCGGAGGAGTGCTACTCTTATAAGAGCTCCTAGAGGAGCGGGGAAATCCACTCTTATGCTACTACTGCTTAAAGGGCTGTGTGGAGATGATTTCGTGGTTATATCAGGTGCATCTGAAGTTAGAAGGGGTGAGGTTATAGGTAGGCTTCACATACCTTCGCTTGAGAGGGATGGGGTTGAGAAAATCGTATGGTCTGAGTTTGTGAGGAGTAGGGGTAAAGGCTTAGATGAGGTTAATAGGTTGAACCCCTACACCACTGCTGGGATATACCATCTTATGCAATTCGGTGAAGTCTGGTCTTACGGTAGGAGGCTAAGGATAAACGACTATATACTTATAGCTAACGAGAACCCGAACGATGCAGGTACGTTTATCCATCCACCACCATTCTACGATAGATTCGATATATGCATACTACTGAGGACTTTAAGCTTAAGCGAGAAGTTCAGATTAGAAGAGGTTTTGAAGAAGTTTAAAGGTATGCTCGTAGAAGGTATGCCTCAAGTATTAGATGTAAGCGAGCTCGAAGAGATACGTGGTGAGGTTTCTGAGATAGAATTAGATGTCGAAACCCTAGGTATGATAAATATGGTTGTAAGAGATCTTCAAGCTTGTATAAGGGATAAAGAGTTCGCAGATGTTAAACCTCCAGCTCTATGTAGCGGATGCCATTTTGTTAGAGAAACATGTAGTAAGATACGTGAGCCGCCGAGCGAGAGAAGCGTAATATCGCTTACAGAGCTGGCTAAAGCTAAGCTATGGCTTGAAGGAGAGTTATCTGAAGGCTCTCTATGGGAGCTTATACCTTGGACGTTAATACATAGAGCCTCCCTAACAGATTCAAGGAATCTACTCAGTAATTGGGCTGAGATCCTCTCTAAGGAGAGAGAGAAGGTTAAGGATAGGGAAGCTAGAGGGCATTGGCTTATACTACTCAAACTATCCGAGAATTTCGATCAGAAACTCTATAGCTACGCAAAAGAGCTATCCCTAGAGGATCCTGTATTCGCTGAGGAGCTTAGGAGGCTTGAAGAAAGGTGGTCTTCAGAAGGGGTTCTGAAAGATCTGAAGTAAGAGACATAGAGTATCTACTTAAGGATGCTATCGAAGCCTATAGGCAAGCCTTCCAGGAGCTATTTCAACCTCCATGCAGCTTCCTAGGGACCGTCGGTAAAGGGTGGATCGAAGGGCTTAGCTCTATAAAAGGATTTGTAGGTATACCTGTAGAGCAGGCTCTTAGAGCTGATAACCCTAAACTCTATCTCCTATGGTATTATAGGCATACTCTCTCTCATGCACACTACTGCCCGTACGATATAGCTACCGCCGATCTACTATATAGATCTGCTCTAGAGGTGATTCCTAGTAGAGCGATAGCAAAGCTAGCTTTAACACTATTCTCCGATATACAGGTGGACTGTGTATATCTTCCGGCGAGGTTCGAGGAGGATCCCTACCATGTGTTAGTCGATCTATCTACCGGTGAGCTTAAACCCCCGTTCGATCTATACTATGCGGTATACAGATTCTTCCATCCTAAGATCAAAGGTAGGAAGCTATCGGAAGAGCTCGAAGTCTATGGAGGTATGATAGCCGGTGTCATCGTTCAGCCTAAGACTTGGGTAGCGAAGGTTAGGGATATAGCGGCGATACTCTACAGGTTTGGATGGTATAAAGGAGGATTGTATGATAGTAGGGTTATAGATAGGATGCGTAAGATGCCTATCATCTTAAGGGAAGATTTAGGAGATAGAGGGGTGGATAGGATAGCTGAGGAGGCTTTAGGTAAAGCTAAGAATAGAGAGGAAGCCAGAGCGTTATACGAAGAATGGATAAAACCGAGGTTAACCGGAGATAAGAAGCTAGCAGGTAGACGTAATAGGTTAGAGAGAAGCGGGGGAAGGATTAGCGCAGCGGGTGGAGCTAGAGAGCCAAGAATCCCGACTAGATATAGTAGGTTGTTAAGGAAGCTTAATAGGGATAAGCTTGAAGAGGCATTATGGCTTAGATACTGGTATAAAGCTAGAGCTTTAGCATCTATACTAGAGTACTCTATGTATATAGGTGAAAAGGGTATTAGGGTCAAGGATGATGCATATCCTGTAGAATGGTCTATAGAGGATGAAATAGAGGATCTGGATATCGAAGCTAGCGTAGATGAAGGTAGACTCCGATTAGAAGTAAATACTACTAAATGGATCCAGACGGAGCTCCAAGGTGGAGCTATACCTAAGGAGGGGGTTTCACCTTATGTAGTCGTAGTGTTAGATACGAGTAGTAGTATGACCTCCGCCTATGATCCTGCTTCTATAGCTGGGTTCATAGCTTATATAAATGCTGTTAGAAACGGTGGTAAAGCTTCTATAGTAAACTTTTCTTCTAAATATCTGGAAGC
>JAWCGL010000047.1:1472-7753 GCA_038857155.1 Bathyarchaeia archaeon | reverse complement strand
AGAGGCGGTGGTAGATTCTCAGGTAGAATTACCATATCGTTTGTAATAGCTGGAGCTATAGCTAAAAAGCTTCTCAGAATAATAGGTATAGAAGTTTATGGTCATGTATGCCAGATAGGATGTGTATGTTCTGATAGACTTCCGACCATAGATGAATTACGTAAGGTGTATGAAAACCCTGTTAGATGCGCTATACCTGAATTAATACCAAGTATGGAAGATGTGTTGAAGCACTCGATAGAGGAAGGTGATAGCATAGGTAGTATGGTTGAAGTCTTCGCTTTCAATGTACCTCCGGGTTTAGGCGATCCCATATTTCATGGACTTGATGTAGATATAGCCTCCATGATGTTCGCTATACCAGGTGTTAGAGCTTTAAGTATCGGTCTAGGATTTGAAGCAGCTTCTATGAAGGGGACAGAGTTCATAGACCCTTACGTTATATCGGATGGTAAAGTTTATCTAAAGAGCAATAAATGTGGAGGTGTTCTCGGAGGATTATCTACCGGTAGCCCTATACATGTCCGTGTATCTTTTAAACCCCCATCTACCATAAGGAAGAGGGTTGAAACAATCAACCTTAAAACTATGACAAATGATTATTTAGAAGCATGGGGTAAATATGATCCATGTATAGGTATAAGAGCTCTCCCCGTCGTGGAAGCATGCTTAGCTTTCGTTATAGCGGATCACTGTCTGAATCAAGGATTGATACCGGTGGTGATCAAGGGTGGATCTGGAAGGGCTGCGTAGAGAGATAGATGAGCTTGATAAACGTATCGTAGAGCTTCTAGCTAGGAGGGCTTCGATAGCTAGAGCTATAGGTGAGGTTAAACGTGAAGCGAAGCTATGTATCACGGATCTAGGTAGGGAGTGGGAGGTTCTTTCCAACGTCAGAGCTGAATCTCTAAAGCTAGGGTTAAACCCTGATGTCGTAGTAGATATTTACCGTAGGATTATAGATCTATGCCGCTCAGTTCAAAGCTCGGTGAAAGTAGCTTTCCTAGGACCTAGGGGGAGCTTCACCGAGGAAGCTGCTCGGAGATTCTTTCCGTTGGAAGATTACATCGAGTTTATGGGGTACCCATCTATAAGGGATTTATTCAGAGCTGTCGAGGAGGGTGAGGCAGATTATGGCGTAGCCCCTATCGAAAACTCTATAGAGGGTAGCGTAAACGAGACTCTGGATCTACTCTTCGAAACCAAGCTTAAGATATGCGGGGAGCTTGAGCATAGGATAAGGCTTAACCTTATAGCTAGACCTGGGCTTAGGATAGAGGATATCAAAGTTCTTATCAGCCATCCTCAAGCTATAAACCAGTGTAGAAGCTTCATAGCGAGAGCTCTTAAAGGTGTGGAGATACGTGAAGCTGCGAGTACGAGTCAGGCTGTTAAGATAGCGTTAGAGAGCGAGTATACCGCCGCTATAGGCTCGGAGCTAGCAGCTAAACTCTATAGTGGTGAGGTGCTCGCTAAAGGTATAGAGGACTATCGGGATAACTATACGAGGTTCTTCCTTCTAGGATGGGAAGATACGCCTCGTACCAAGGGCTGTAAGACTTCGATAGTATTCTCTACGCCTCATAGGCCTGGGGCTCTTTATAGAGCTCTATCCGTATTCGCCGGGAGAGGGATAAACCTAACTAAGATAGAATCCCGTCCGATTAAAGGAAGGCCTTGGGAGTATTTATTCTACGTAGATTTTGAAGGTCATAGGGAGGATGAGGTTTGCAGACAGGCTGTAGAGGATTTGAAGGAGAAAACCCTATTCGTGAAGATTCTAGGCTCCTACAGAAGGATAGCCTGACATTGGCGATAGTAGGCTCAGGGGGGATGGGCCGCCTACTATCGCGTCTACTTAAAGCTGCCGTATCTAAGCTCATACTTGTGAGTAGGGATGCGGATAGAGCGAGGACTATAGCTAAACGTATAGGTGTCGATTGGGGTGGATATGAATCCGTAGAGTATGCCGATATATGCATACTCACCGTTCCGTCACGCTTCGTCGTAGATACGGTATCGAAGATATCGCAGAGGTTGAAGGCTGGATCGATGATCGCCGATATATCATCGGTGAAAACGTATATCGTATCTGAGATTCTTAGAATCCTACCGAGTAGTATCGAGTATGTAAGTCTACATCCACTCTTCGGTCCATCCGTCAGGAGATCATCTAAGCTTAAAGTAGTGGTTATCCCTGCTAGATGCTCAGATGAATCCCTAGATAAGCTTGTATCGCTGCTTAGAGATGCTAATCTTAACATAGTCTTCTCCACGGTGGAGGAGCATGATCGTGTGATGTCCGTCATACAGTGTATCCACCACCTCTCATACATGACTCTAGCCTTAACCATGCTAGAATACGTTAAGCCTGAGGATGTAGCTAGATATTCTACAGCCTCCCTAGCCTACACGTTGAAGATGCTTAGAAGATTTAGAAGGATACTCGACGTCGTGAAGGAGATACAGGAGTTGAACCCATACTACGGTGAATGTAGGATAAAGTTTATCGAGTATGCCAGACTTCTAGGCTCGATGGACGATCGATCATGGAGGATGCTCAGAGACGTGCTGGATAAACTATCATCGATAGAAGCCTAGCATGATAAGAGATCTTACGCTCACTCCTCCAAGCCTGAGAGTTTACGAAGCCTCCTACCTACGATTTCTATCGGGTGGCTCTCTATCTCTAATAGAAGCCTTCTAAGGTTGGGCATACCCGCCTTATACTCTCTAATCCACTCCTCAGCGTATCTACCGCTCTTCACATACTCTACCGCTCTACGCATATTCTCCCTTACACTCTGATCTATAATCTTAGGTCCGACCGTTAAGCCTCCATGCTTAGCTGTATCAGATACGCTTCTAAGCATCTTAGTAAACCCGCCTTCGTATATAAGGTCGACTATAAGCTTAGCTTCATTACACGCTTCGAAGTATGCTAGCTCCTCAGGATATCCGGCTTCGACTAGAACTTCGAACCCATTCTTTATAAGCTCTAGGATACCTCCCACGAGGACAGTCTGCTCCCCTATAAGATCGCTCTCAGTTTCATCTCTAAACGTCGTCTCTATAACACCGGCTCTAGTGCATCCTAAAGCTTTAGCCATAGCTAAAACCCTACCCCAAGCCTCACCGGTATAATCCCGGTGTACCGCTACCAATGCAGGTACACCGAATCCTTTAGAGTATAGTTCACGAACCTTAGGCCCTGGAGCTTTAGGTGCAACCATAACTACATCCACATACTCTGGCGGAACGATCTGTTTGAAGTGTATATTGAACCCGTGAGCAAACCCTAAAGTCTTACCGGGTTTAAGTTCACCCTCTATATGCTCTCTATAAACCTCGGGTTGAACCATATCTGGTATCAGTATATGTATAACGTCGGCTCTTCTACACGCCTCGGCTATCGGATACACCTCGAATCCATCGCTAGACGCTAGCTTCCAAGATCCACCTCCAGATCTAACGCCTACTACCACCTTCAACCCGCTATCTCTGAAGTTTAAAGCTTGAGCTCTACCCTGACTTCCATAGCCTACGACAGCTATCAACCTACCTTTAAGAGGCTCTAGAGATACATCTTCATCCCTATAGACTCTAAGCATAGCCTCATCCTCTCAACCCAGCTTCTTCTCCATGAAAATCTGATACGCCCTCACCAGTACGGATTTAGCCGTAGCTACAACCTCTCTCGGATCCTGCCCCTCCTCCGGTCTAACCTCGAAGCTTATAGCACCACTATAACCTATATCGTATAAAACCTCCAGTAGCCTTGCTACATCCTTCTCATCGTTTATAGCTCCAGGTCTATAGAAACCTGGATGCGTATCTAGGAGCCTACCATCTACACTCTTAGCACAGCCTATATGGATGTGACCTATAAGATCGCTATAATCTCTCAGCATCTCAGGCTTCTCATCTAGGAGTGGGCCATGGCTTAGATCCCATAGCAAAGCTATGTTACTACATCTAACTCTAACCCTCCTAAGAACATCTACCGTATCGGTTAAACTCCCTATCAGCCTCCTCCTATCCCATCTTGTATCGAAGCTTTCTAGGAGTATGGTCGTACCGTATTTCGATGCGTAGGATGCAAGCTCGGTTAGAGTATCCGCTAAAGCCTTCCTAGATTCCTCGATTAACCCCTCGCTCGGATAGGGTCCGGAGCATAAGGCTAGATATTTGACACCCCTCTCACCAGCCGCCCTCACCCTACCCTTCAAAGCTTCGACCGCTCTAACCCTCTCAGACTCGTCTATAGATGATGGGTTCAACCCCTTTGCGAGTATATCTGGTTGAACCCCTATAGCGAAATCTATCCTACACCTATAGCCTTCTAAGATCCTCCAATCATCATCGCTCACATCGTAGAGCTCTACGAGGTCGAAGAACCTATCTTCGAGTATAGGCTTCAACTTCTCCGCAACGCCTATGTTCGTTCTCTGAAGCTCTGGGTATACCATAAACCCTACTATCCCTATCCTCCACGGAAACCTGGAGATCAACTCGAAGCCCCTCGCATAGATCGACGTATAGAACATACAGTCGCACCCTCCGTTCAACTATATCATCGCCTAGAAGATAAAGGTATATATGTAGAGCTTAGGATCCTAAGCTCTCTCCCCTCTAGCTAACGCCGTTATACCTGTCCGAGCTAGCTCCTTTATCCCATACTGCCTCATAAGCTCTATGAACGCGTTTATCTTATTCGAGCCGCCGGTAACCTCTATTATCATGCTATCTGAGGATACGTCGACTATCCTCCCACGGAATATCTGGGTATAGCTAACTATATCGCTTCTAGCCCTAGAATCCGTTACGTGAACCTTAACTAGCAGTAGCTCCCTTATCACACTCTCAGATGGGTTAAGCCTAGATATCCTAACAACCTCCACTATCTTCTGCAACTGCTTAGTCACCTGTTCTATCGTCGTTTCATCGCCTGCTACAACCATCGTTATCCTAGCCAGATCCGGATTCTCGATAGCACCTACAGATATACTTGATATATTAAATCCTCTACGTCTTATGAGATTCGTTATCTTGAATAGAACACCAGGCTTATGCTCTACTATCGCAGCTATTATATACTCGCTCATATCGATTCTACCTCCTCCAAATCATATCCTTCAACGATCCTCCGGGAGGTATCATCGGTAGTACATCCTCCTCAGGATCTATAAGTACATCTATCACGGTCGTCGTATCGCTCTTCAAAGCTTTGGTGAAAGCCTCCCTGAAATCATCTAAGCTCTCTACGCATATACCATCCGCGCCGTAAGCTTCTGCGAGCTTCACGAAATCTGGAATCCTACCGAGATGTACATGGCTATACCTCCTACGATAGAATAGCCTCTGCCACTGCGCCACCATGCCTAGCACTCCGTTATTCAATACTACGACCGTTACAGGTATATCTTCGGCTATCGATGTAGCTAGATCCTGCTCGGTCATCAAGAAGCTTCCATCCCCAGCTAGATCTACGACAGGTATATCTGGTCTAGCTACCTTCGCTCCCATGGATGCCGGGAATCCGAACCCCATAGTCCCTAGGCCTCCAGACGTTATATATCCACCAGGCATCAAAGCTTTGAAGTGTAGATATGCCCACATCTGATTCTGCCCGACTTCTGTAACTAGTATAGAGTTACGCGGCATAAAGCGTCGCATCTCGCGTATCACAGCTGGAGCTGTAAGTTTCCCGCCTTCATGCTCTAAATACCCCTTAGCCGCCTCCACCACCTCTCCTATACGCTTAATCCACCCAGATCTATCGATATTAGATTTGGATGCGTAGCTTAGTATCTCATCACGTATAGCGTTCAGAGCTCTCTTAGCATCGGCTACTATAGGTATGTGAGCCTTGATATTCTTATTGATCTCGGCTGAATCTATATCCACATGTATTATCTTAGCTTCAGGGCAGAAGCTATCGAATCTACCTGTGGTCCTATCAGAGAATCTGACGCCTACCGCTAATATAACATCTGCTTCGCATATAACCTTGTTAGCTACCCCTCCATGCATACCTACCCCGCCTACGCAGAGCGGATGATCCTCCGGTACAGTACCTTTACCCATGAGCGTCGTACCTATAGGTGCTTGTAGTAGCTCTGCTAGAGCTATAAGCTCCATGTAAGCTCCAGATAGTCTTACGCCTCCCCCAGCTAGGATGAACGGCTTCTCAGCTTCTAATAGGAGTTTAGCAGCCTTCTTAACTTGCAATGGGTGGGGTTCTAGCTTAGGATTGTACCCTAGAAGCTTCACGTTCTCAG
>JAWCGL010000047.1:0-1462 GCA_038857155.1 Bathyarchaeia archaeon | reverse complement strand
TCAGGAAACTCGATATCCACCTCCACCTGCTGTACATCCCTAGGTAGATCTATAAGCACGGGTCCAGGTCTACCCGTCGATGCTATATAGAACGCCTCCTTAACAACTCTAGGTATATCCCTCGCATCCCTAGGCTGGAAGCAATGCTTTGTTACCGGCGTCATTATACCTACTATATCCGCCTCCTGGAAAGCATCCCTACCTATCATATTCGTGGGAACCTGACCTGTGATAGCTACCACAGGCGAGGAATCCATGTAGGCGGTAGCTATACCGGTCGTTAAGTTGGTCGCACCTGGACCTGAAGTAGCCATACAGACGCCGACCTTACCGCTAGCTCTAGCATATCCATCGGCCATATGAGCTGCACACTGCTCATGCCTAACGAGTATATGCCTCAACTCTATTTCATCATGCAGTACATCGTAGACCGGTAGTATAGCTCCCCCAGGTAAACCGAATATTACCTTCACCCCCTCCTTCTTCAGGGATTCTATCAGAGCTTTAGCCCCAGATATCCTAGCCATTACCTACACCTCCGAGTAGAAGGTTAGCCCCTTCTAGCAGAGCTTCGATACTAGCGATGACTATATCCTCGCGAGCGCTATAGGATGTAGCAGTCCTATCACCCCTACTGAGTACGACGGATACCTCTACTATAGCATCCGTCCCGCCGCTGATAGCTTTAACCTCGTATCTATCCAGCTTTATAGGTTCGAGGAGGTTTAAAGCAGCTTTAGCAGCGTTCATAGCAGCATCTACCGGGCCTACACCTACGGCGGCGGCTTGTACAACCCTATCCTTAAACCTAAGCTTCACAGAAGCTGTAGGTGTAATCTTATCGCCTGTGACGACTACCAGCTCTTCGAGCGCTACGAATCTAGCTCTAGGTATACCCATAACATTCTCGGCTATAACTCTTAGATCGACATCCGTAACCTTCCTACCTTTATCACCCATAGCTTTAACCCGACGGAATATCTCCTCGAGCTGCTCCTCAGTCGGGTTCAACCCCATATCCTTCAGTATAGCTTCTATCCCATGTCTACCAGCATGCTTACCGGCTACAAGCCTCCTACGCCTACCTACAACCTCTGGAGGTATAGGTTCATAGGTGGATGGATTTCTTAGTATGCCATGCGTATGTATACCTGATTCATGGGTGAAAGCGTTATCCCCGACTATAGCCTTATTCGGAGGTATCGGTATACCGGTTATCCTAGATGTAAGCTGTGATACTTCGTATATCTTAGCTAGGTTAAGCCTCACATCGTATCCGTATAGTATTTTTAGTGTTACCGCTACTTCTTCTAGGGCTGCGTTCCCAGCTCTCTCACCTAGACCGTTAACCGTCACGTGAACCTGCCTAGCACCAGCTTCGACTGCAGCGATACTGTTAGCAACAGCTAAACCGAAATCATCATGGCAATGTACGCTCACAAGCGTTTCCGGGAATCTTCCG
>JAWCGL010000046.1:0-7914 GCA_038857155.1 Bathyarchaeia archaeon | reverse complement strand
ATATGTGGGGGGGTAAAGCTTAGAATCGAATGTAAAGCCATAGGATTACATCAAGTCTGGGAGAATCTGGTTAGGTTCAGCTTCTCTTTGGCTCGTTTATCCATGCTATGGCAGGGAAGGCTATGAGGCTAGGGGAAAAGTTTACCTTAACCTATGATTCAGGTTAGGTTCGAGGTGGTTACAGGCTTTGGGTATTAGGGAATCATTTAAGGGTATGGATCTCCTAACGCTCCAAGAGCTTAACGGTGAACAGCTAGGATTCTTAGTAGGGTTGGCTCTAGATATGAAGGAGAAGTCAGAACGCTACGATGGGTTGCTTAAGGGTAAGGTCTTAGCGATGTTGTTTGAGAAGCCTTCGACTAGGACTAGGGTTTCGTTCGAAGTCGCTATGTATAAGCTTGGGGGTTATGCGTTAAATCTCAGATGGGATGAACTTCAGCTTAGTCGCGGGGAGCCTATCAAGGATACTGCTAGAGTTCTGAGTAGGTATGTTGATGCTATCGTGGCTAGAGTCTATAGGCATAGCGATCTAGAGGAATTAGCTAATTATGCTTCGATACCTGTGATAAACGGTTTAAGCGATCTATGGCATCCATGTCAGATTCTAGCAGACCTTCTCACCATAAAAGAGGTTAAAGGTAGGTTTAGAGGTGTTAAGCTAGCATACGTAGGTGATGGTAATAATGTATGCAATACCCTTCTGATCGGGTGTAGTAGGGTTGGTATCGATTTAAGCTTAGCCTGCCCTAGAGGATACGAGCCTTTCCTCAAAGCTCTAGAATGGGCGTATGAGAATTCACGTTTAAGCGGATCTCGTATAGAGGTTCTTGAAGATCCTACGGAAGCTGCTAGGGATGCAGATGTAGTCTATACGGATGTGTTCATATCTATGGGGTTCGAATCTGAGGCTGAAGAGAGAAGGAAGACCTTTATACCTAGATACAGGGTGGATGCGAAGCTTATGGGTTATGCTAAATCAGACGCTGTATTCATGCATTGTCTACCGGCTCATAGAGGTGAGGAGGTTGGAGAGGATGTATTAGAAGGGGTGAACTCTGTCGTCTGGCTTCAAGCTGAGAATAGACTTTACGCTCAGATGGCTCTCCTATACCTTATACTAGGCTGATGGATGGTGTTAGATTTGAGGTCCATATTGGTAGCAGCATCTAGGGTTGATCCTGTAGGGCTTGCAGCATCGGAGATTCTTAGGAAAGAGTATGGATTAGAGGAGTATTCAGATTACCGTTACATTGGTAGGATATATGGCTCCGACCTAGAGCTACGGTTGATAGATGTGGACTCCATATACGCCGATATGCTTGGAACAGTATCTCATGACCTTATAGTATTCATCTCTAGGCATGAAGCACATATACCTAGACCTATGCTCTTAGTTCATCCTACAGGTAACCTTTCTAGCGAAGCTCTATTCGGAGGTAGACCTAGATGTCTATCGATAGCCGCAGCCGAAGCTATGGCTTCAGCTTTAAGAACGCTAAAATACGAGACTTCTAAGAGGGGATTGAGTTATATCGTATCATATGAAGCAACGCATCATGGACCTACGATAGCTAAACCTATCTTATTCATCGAGGTAGGTAGTACACCTAGGGAGTGGGGTGATATATGTGCTCTCGAATCGATAGTAGAAGCTGTTATATCGACTACTAGGTCTAAATCTGGGGAGCCTACCGCTATAGGTGTAGGTGGCTCTCACTACAACCATAAGTTCACGTCTCTATGTCTCGATGAACGATACGTATTCGGGCATATTATTCCTGGGCATATCGCCTGGGCTATAGATCGTGAGATATTCTCTAGGTGTATCGATATGACGTTGGAGAATGTTGAGTACGCTATATTCGATTGGGATAATCTGAAATCCTCGGATAGATCTAAGCTTATAGAGTATGCTAAGGATGCTGGGTTAGAAATAGTTAAAGTTTAATTCGACGATAACGTTTAGTATGATGGCGATCGTAGACATGATCTCGACTAAGTTAACAGCGCTTAGAAGGATGCTTAAGCTTTCGGTTAAACCTAGCTGGAAGGAGTACTGGCTTTCGTTAAAGGTATGTTTGATAGGTATAGGGTTGATAGGTGTCGTAGCATTTCTGATAAGGCTCCTAGCTTCCCTCATACCGGCTTAGGAGGATAGCTCTATATGAGTGGAATGCATACGAAAACGCGTATATACGCCTTGAAGGTCACCGTAGGGCAGGAGGAGAATGTTACGGATATGCTTAGTAATAGGATAGAGGTTCTCGGCCCTCCTTATAGTAGAGGTATCAAGGCTGTTCTATGTAGTCCAGAGCTTAAAGGATATGTACTCGTCGAAGCTACGGATCCCGTTCTTATAGATGAGGCTATACAGGGGGTAAAGCATGCAAGAGGTAGGGTTAGATCGAAGTACTCTTATCAACCAGATTATGTACCTGTAGATGAAGCTGTAAGTTACCTCAAAGCTAAGCCTAGCATAGAGGTTCTATCTGATGGGGATATGGTCGAGATTATGGGTGGGCCGTTTAAAGGTATGAGAGCTAGGATAGTCTCTGTAAACAGGGATAGAGGTGAAGTTACTGTTGAACTACTAGATACACCTTACACGATGCCTATCACTATGTACGCGGAGTATGTACGTAAGATCTCTGAGAAACCTGGCTAACCCTTAAATAGAAGGCTATAAACCTTTTCATGGAGGTATTGTTATGTCTGGAAGTATGAGGGTACTCGAGTTCCTCGTCGAAGGAGGTGCAGCGTCTCCAGGTCCGCCGATAGGACCTGCGTTAGGACCTTTAGGTCTTAACGTACCAGCGGTCGTTAAAGCGATAAACGATGCTACAGAGAAGTTTAAAGGTATGAGGGTTCCTGTGAAGGTCTACGTAGATGTTAAGACTAAATCGTATACTATCGAAGTTGGCATACCTACGACTGCAGCTTTACTCCTGAGAGAGGCTGGGTTAGAAAAGGGTTCAGGTGAATCTGGTAGGAAGTTTATCGGTGATATATCTTTCGATAAGGTGTTGAAGGTAGCAGGTATAGTTAGGGTTAAGAGTAGGGCTAAGACTTTTAAGAGTATTGTTAAGGAGGTTCTAGGTGCATGCGTTAGTATGGGTTTAAAGGTTGATGGAAGACATCCTAAGGAGGTTATCAGGGATGTGGATAGAGGCCTCTATGATAGTGATATATCTAACGCTGAGAAGGGATTTACTGGGGGTTAAGTCTAGCATCTACATGGTGTAGATCTACATTTAGGGCATCCACATCCATACTTAGATCTGAGGGCATCCTCTAAATCTATATCTAGAAGGTTGCATATACTTGCAAGCCAGGCTGCTATATCAGCAGCTTCATCAGCTATATCCTCGTTTGATCCTGACGATATAGCTTTACCTAGCTCGATACCCTCCTCTAGGAAGTGTAGGTATGTACTCCATATCCCTCTACGCCTATCTTTGTCAAGGTATATCGTACGCATAGCATCCTGTAGTCTTTTGATTGTTTTCATATCGAAGATCGTATCCATCACCTCTAACAGTTATACACGCTATCTGTTATAATCCGTAAGACAGCTCAACCCTTATATACCTATACACATCTTCTTAAAAAGATATTTAGAGAATATGAGTAGGAAATCGCGTAGAAGAAGGGAGCATATGCCTCCTACAAGTGCGGGGCTGCTTAGATTCTTCGAGGAAGAGGTTGGAGGCATCAAGCTTAAACCTACTATTATAGCTATCCTATCGATAACGATAATAATTGTAAGCATTGTTATATTAATATTCTTCTAGATATTAAACTAAAAGCGCTATATAAAGTAGCGCGAATATGTTTATAGATACAGTAGATAGCACTATAAACCGTTTCGCATAGCTCAGGCAAGTATCCATAAGGTTATCCATATTTCTAAGGAAACTCTTACCAATAACTTTAACGCTGTCCACCTCTACCTCTAGATGCTCGAACCCCTCGATAGGTTCAAGTATAGCTTCCGCTTTCTTAAATATCTCTATAGTTGAAGCTAATACCTTATCTAACGATATGGCTTCACCTAGAGCTCTATATCCTCTACCGGTGACGATGCCTGTAACAGCGTGAGTATCAGTTGTGAAAACCTCTATATATGAAAGCCCCATACCCTTCAAGGTGGATATTATACTCTCCCTAAACATCGGAAGGATGTTATTAGAATCGAATACTAGATAGCCTTCGAGTTTATCTTTAACTTTGAATAGCATCATGGTGATACCACC
Organism: Bathyarchaeia archaeon; assembly: GCA_038857155.1. Classification (GTDB taxonomy): domain Archaea; phylum Thermoproteota; class CALKCG01; order B24; family DRYS01; genus DRYS01. Next base: position 3,661 of record JAWCGL010000046.1, on the reverse strand, counting down.
TGGACCTATGCCATCGGCGATGCTATATCCTTCGATACCGCATGAAACCATAGATATACTGGCGGGATATAGTTCAGCCCCTCTCAATGTATTGATCATCCTTAAACCTAGCTTCCTTATAGATTCTGAAGGATATCTATCAATGCTTTGATTTCCTAGTTCTATAGAATTATGGCAGTCGATAGAGTAGGCTGCCTCTAGTCCGATCTTCCTAGACATATCAAAGAATTCTTCTTGAAAGATTAGAGGTATATCTTCGGTCGATTTGGGTGCTCTTGTGAAGCTTAAAAGGGCTATATTATCTATTAGATGTCCTATACATCTAAGATCGTATTCATATGTCTCCATTATATGGGAGATCCTTGCTGGTTTAAAGTTTATACTTGTCATGCTCTTAGATATAGCGTCGAAGATTTTCTCATAGTATCTAGACGATGTGAGATCATTTTCATGCGTCGATGCACCATGGAATACTATTGCGCAATCTATATTACACTTAGATTCGAGCATCGATTTAAGCTTCGAAGGTAAATAGCTACTGCCTACCCTTAAGAATGGGCCGCTATGTATGAACGGGATAACTACTGCATAAATCCTTCTCGATGTCTTGAATAATAGTATAGCTATTCTAGCCTTAGAATATGAGCCGTATTCATTTAGAAGCTCTTCTAAAAGGTTAGGGTTATCCTCCATCCAGCATGATAGGAATCCGTAAAGGAGTTTCGGGAAACTTAAACCTGTAGCCTTAACCCCTTCATACTCTATTATCTTCAGGGTAGCTATAGATACCGTTAAGCCTAGTATAGACCAAGTTGCTGGTACTAGGTTTATAGGATAAATCCATAGTGTAACTGAGTAGTATAATATGGCAGGTTGTAGGGAGATTACAGTCTTCCATATCGATCTAGTCCTCGATATACTCCATACTACTAGCATCCTGAAATATGTTGCTATGCATAGCGAGGATTGGATAGCATATATTCTAGCTGATCCGCCTATCGTTAAAATCGCTCCTAGAAGGTATAGGATGATGATCGTATTGGAGAGGGAGGAGAGAGCTAGTATTCTTCTAACCCTCAGTATCGGGTCGTATCTTCTGATGTATAAAGTTGTTAGATCTACTATGCATGAAGCGTAGCTGGAAAGTAACGCTAGCGGTAGTATGCCTGTATCTAAGGCTAGTATATACGTGATGAAAGCTATCGTCGACATGTATATGAGAATTATAATTCTAGCATCTGGAAGCTTGAATAGATACCTGTATCTACGGATCAACTTATCGTGCCGTATAGACATGTATGATGACACCTGAAGCTATCCGAAGCTACGAGTTTATCGCGGAGTAGAGATAATGTTTCCCTCAACCTGTATTTAAAGCTCAGGTTGATATGCTCTAACTATTTTAGGATTATGCGTCGCTTCTAGATTATCTAGAGGACGTGACTAATGGGTATGGGTATAGATTCCATGATCGAAGCTATTCTCACCGTTAGGAAAGATCTTACTAGAAGTGATGTATTGAAGATGATAGAGGATAAGAAGAGGGAGTTTCTAGGATTTCTAAGCGATGAAGGCGCTGCCCTCATACTAGCTCAGGAGTTAGGTATAGCTGTAGAACCTGAGAGTAGAGAGTATAGCGAAGTGAAAATATCTAGCTTAACTCCTGGTCTTAGGAGTGTCACAGTGAAGGGTAGGATAGTCTTGATAAGGGAGCCCAGTAGATTTCGTAGAGAGTATGGTGGGGAAGGGGTTGTCCAAAGGGTAACTATCATGGATTATGATGGGTCCACTATCGATATAGTACTCTGGGATGAGAATGTCGAGAAATTTAACAGGCTCTGCGTAGGCTATGGATCTACTATCAGGGTTAAATCAGGGTATACTAAGGAGGGGTTGGGCGGTAGGGTGGAGCTACATGTAGGTAGGAGAGGGGATATAGAGGTTATCGAGAAGTATGACGGCGAGTATAAGTTCACATTTATATGTGATCTTAAGCCAGGTGGATATTTCAATGTGAAAGGCATCCTATGTATGGTCTATCCTATGAGGGGTATAAAGGAGGGTGGAGCTATTAAACCTATTAGAGCTAGAATAGCTGATGAAACCGGTTGGATAAACCTTATCGTATGGGATGTTAAAGCTGCTGAGCTACTATCATATAATCCTGGTATAGGCGCAGGTATTAGAGTGTATAATGGGTTTGCAAAGAGGAAAACTGATGGAACACTAGAATTGCATGTAGGTAGAATCGGTAGAATCGAGGTTGTAGGTGAATGTAATTTTCTACCATTAAAATATGCTAAGATATCCCAGCTTAAACCAGAATCTAGAGTCGATATGCTTCTAAGACTATTAACCTATAATGTTAGGAAGCTTAGAAGCAATGGAAGAAGGGTGAAGATGCTTGCTTGGGATGGAGAGAGTACAATACGTTTAACTGTATGGGAGGAGGCTCTAATCTCTATCGAAGATCTATTAGATAAGTTAAAACCTAACGATCTACTACTAGTCCAACTTGGTAAGGTTAGTGATAGAACAGGTATCGTAGAGGTTCAACTGGATAGTGAAAGTAGCTTATACGTGAATCCACCGTTTATCGTAGAGTCTCCACCGCTATACCAGTTTAAATCTGCGAAGGTAGGGGAGCTTAGAGAAGGCCTCATCTACGCATCAGTAAGTGGTATTACGCTAACTAAGCCTTCGATTAGGGAGGTTGGATCCGATGATCGTAAAGTAAGGATATCTACGGTACGTATAGGTGATGAAACCGGTATTATCGATGTAACGCTCTGGGGAGAGCATGCCGATAAGGTCCTAGATGTGGATATCGGAGAACTTATAGATTTTAGATGGATAATCGTTAAAAAGGGTAGCGATAACCGGGTGGAAGTCTCTACGACAATCTTCTCAGATATAGTGAGATTGGGTAGGTTTACATCTACATCGACTCTTTGAGAACCCTGAAAACATCCATCATTATGGATAAACCCTCGGCTAATACCTCATCGGATATATCGAGCGTAGGTGTTATTCTAAGCACACCCGTTCCATAATCCTTAACGATTAATCCTCTGTATAGTGAAAGTATAGAGGCTTTCCTAGCATTCTCGTATCCGAGATCTAATCCTATGCTAAGACCTAGACCATCCAGCCGAGCGTCTAGCTGAAGCTCAGATATAGAGTTAGATAGAAATTTGACTATCCTCCTACCAACATCTAGCGCTCTGGTTATGAGATGTTCCCTAACTAATATATCCATAACCTTGATAGCTGTATACATCCCTATGATCGGGGTGACACCGTATGTTGGGGTTAACCCTGGATCCCAATCCATAACTTTATCTCGAGCTACTAAAATCCCTAAAGGGATTCCGTTAGAGAATCCCTCCCCTAATATGTATATATCCGCTTTAACACCCCATGTATCGATGCTGAACCATCGTCCACATCTACCAGGTGATGTAAAAGCTTCGCAGTCTACTAGAAGGATTCCGTGCTCCTTAGCTATCTTAGCTAACCTGGGAAGGTATTCTCTTGGGGGAGGCGATAGATCATGGCCTCTCGGAGCTTGGATGAATATAGCAGCTACATCTTCCGGGTGTATTCGATACAGCATACGCTCTTCTAAGAACTCCGCACAGTACAGGTTGCAATCTGGGTG
>JAWCGL010000045.1:0-8093 GCA_038857155.1 Bathyarchaeia archaeon | reverse complement strand
TAACTCTTCAGCATCACTCTGAGCTCTACTCGGATCTGTTATGAATAATGCACGGAAGCTTAGGAAGCCCTCCATCTTTTCACGAGGTATCCTACTCGTATACGTTACGAGTTTAGCTAAGGCTGATGCCAATTTAGATGCTCCATGATCCACTATCGAAGCACTATGCCTATCTGCATAGTATTCTCTCAAACGGCTTAAACCCAATACTAGTAGGGATAGTATGTAGTATATGAATATGGATAGTATACCTATGAGGGCTATCAACCCATTACCTCCACGTTCCCTTCCGTAAGATCCTCTATAGTAGTATGATAGCATGAAGCTATAGCCTATATAGTAGAATATAGCTGGAAGTACGGAAGCTATCATCATAACCTGTACATCCCTATGCTTAAGATGACCTAGCTCATGCCCTACGACAGCTTCAACCTCCTCAGGTTCGAGTATCTCTAGGAGCTTACTCGTTACGGCGACACGGCTTCCAGCTATAGGCGAGCCATAAGCGAAAGCATTAGGTATAGGTATCTGAGCTAACATGACCTTCGGCTTCTTCATATCGCTAGCTATGCTAAGCTTCTCGACGGATCTATGAAGCCATGGAAGCTCGGATTCAGGTATCTCTCTAACCCTGTAGAGAGCGTCGATCAGGTATGGCGCTATAAGCCATTGAACTATGTTGAACGCTACTACGAATATAGGCAATAGAAGTATATCTACACCGGCTAGAGATAGCACTAGGGCTAGGAATAGCGTCGATAAGCCTATTATCACCGCTATGGTGCCTAGCATCGATAGCTTAAGCTTAATTAGATTCATGGGTTGACACCCTGAAATTTATATGATAGAGGAGGATTTATTAAAGTTTTACATCCATAGAGTAGGGTAATGCTTATATACTGTTAAACCTGCTTTTTAGGTAGGTTCGACAAGGTTATGAGGATAGCGGATGTTAAACAAGGTATGAGGAGAGTTACAGTTGAAGGACTCATAACGAGTATAACAGAGCCGAAAACTGTTAATACAAGATACGGTGTAACTTCTGTAGCTACGGCAGAACTTAAGGATGATTCAGGCTCTATACAGCTCGTACTATGGGGTGATAGTATCGATATGGTTAGCGTCGGAGATAAGGTTAGGGTTGAGAACGGCTATACAAACTATTTTAGAGGAAAGCTTCAGCTTAACGTAGGTAAGTATGGAAAGCTTAAAGTAATGAAGTAGGATTACTAGGCTGAATAAAGCTGAACCCTCTACCACTAAGGGGTGGGAGAAGGGGTGAAGAGGCCTATCGTTAAACGTCCTGGTAGAGGAACGTTTAGAATCGGTAGAGGGTTTAGCTTAGGAGAGGTGATAGAGGTAGGGTTGACTATAGATAAAGCTAGACGTTTAGGAGTAGCTGTCGATAGGAGGCGGAAGACTGTGAGGAGAGAGAATATAGACGCTCTTAAAGCGTATATCAAAGGTTTAAATTCTTCATCGACATACGATAATCGAAAAGCTTAAGATTCTAGGGAGATAATAGTTTTATCATGGTTAGATGGGAAGATTTAACTTCTAAAGATATAGCTGAGATAGATAAAAGTCTGCCGGTCGTTATACCTATAGGTAGCGTAGAGGTCCATGGGCCTCACTTACCGCTTGGAACAGATATAATCTCGATATACTGGGTTGCTGTTAAAGCTTCAGAATTGGAGAATGCTATAATCCTACCACCCATAGCATACGGCTATGCACCTGAAAGTAAACATTTTTCAGGTACGATCTCTATATCGGCTGAAACTATCCTAAGCCTATTGAGGGAGGTATGTCTCGAAGTATATAGAAATGGGTTTAGGAAGATAATCATACTCAACGGTCACGGCGGTAATACGAGGATCCTACGACTCCTATCTAGAGATATGCTGGATAGATGCATGGGTATATGTCTATACATGGTGTTGGATCCATGGTCTCCTGTGAGGGGGGAGATCGAAAGGTTGAGGGAGACAGAGCGTATAGGTCATGCATGCGAGATAGAGACGAGTATAATATCCTATATAGCTCCGCAGCTAGTTAAGCTGGATTACGTTAAGGGGGAGGCTAAGGTGGGCATCTATACGCCTATACCGAACGTCGAGACGAACGTAGATTGGGTAGGATATGCTTTGGAAGCGTATCTAGGCGATCCTAGGAAGGCTTCCGGGGAGAAGGGTAGAATTATAGTCGAGCAGTGGGTTAGAGGAGTCGCAGAGATATATAGGATGGTGAGGGAGGATAGCTTCGTAGAGGATACGCTTAAAGAATATCGTAGGAGAGTCGTAGAGTATCAACCGGGTTAGCAGCAGATTATTGCCGACGGTATGATATCTTGATATATGCTTTCAGACTTAACGCTGCGTTATGATTTTATCTACTCCTATATTAGACCGAACGGGTAGCCTGAACCTCCAGGTTTATACTCTCCTATTATAGCTATCTTGTATCCGCATTCTGGGCATAGATTGCCTGGTCTAAGCTTCCAGCTTACTATCTCGAAGCTGAATCTATCTATGACTTTTAAGCCGCATCTTGGGCAGTATGTATCTTCGTATGGATGCCCAGGTACGTTGCCTACATATACGTAGTTTAAGCCTTCCCCTCCAGCTACTTTATAGGCTTCCTCCATAGATTTTATAGGTGTCGATGGTACGTCTAACATCTGGTAGTCTGGGTGAAATCTAAGTATATGGAAGACTATATCTTCACCTAGATTATCGCATATCCATCTAGCTAGCTTTCTAAGATCCTCCAGGTTATCGCCATATTTCGTTACCATGAGGTTTGTAACCTCTATATGTATACCATGCTTCTTCATAGTTTCGAGAGCTTCATATATAGGATCTACAGATGGGACGGACATATACTTTCTATAGAATTCAGGGTTACCCCCACCTTTGAAATCTACAGTAGCCGCATCTAGGTATGGAGCGATGCATTCAATAGCCTCCACCGTCATGTAGCCGTTCGTCACATACGTGTTGAATAGTTTCTTATCCTTAGCAAGCTTAGCCGTATCGTATGTTAGTTCGAAGAAGATGGTAGGCTCGGTATAGGTGTAGCTTATTCCTTCGCAAGCATACTCTAAAGCTGTATCGACTATACGCTGAGGGGTAAGCTCCCTACCGGTTATATCTCTCTCCTGACTTATAACCCAGTTATCGCAGAATATACACCTGAAATTGCATCCGACGGTAGCTAAGCTTAGAACAGAGGATCCGGGGTAGAAGTGGTATAGAGGCTTCTTCATTATAGGATCTACGGCCATGCTACAAACCTTACCGTATACTAGGCTGTATAGCTTTCCATCGATATTCTTCCTAACACGACAGAAGCCTGTCGAACCTGGAGGGATAGTGCACCTACGAGAACATAGATTACATATAACTTTATTATCGCTTAACGATTCGTAGAGCATAGCCTCCTTCAATCTACCACCGAGAGTATATAGCACTCCCCTAAGATTAAACGTTTACGTAACATACACAGCCAGTGTATACCGATGGATCTAGCTTAAATCTAGAGTAGGTGGATGATATTACGGTTGGAGGTGGAATGCATGCCTGTAGCATACCTATCCGGCGAAGATGTACGTGCTCCTATCCGTAATCCTAGGAGGATTCCTGGAAAGATGACTGAAGAAGAGCTTGAAGTCTTGAAGTTATATAGGAGTGGAGTTAAGCAGAAGGTTGAAAGGTATGTCGTAGAGGTACATGAGTATTGGGCTCCGTTCAACTATCCGAACGTTATAGTGGAGCTTGGGAGGGAGGGGTCTGGAGCTGAGGTTAATACCGATGGTGTAGAGCTCGATATACCGCCGTTCGGAGCTATAACCGTAATCGAGGATGAGCCTATGGTGAGTGTAACCGTTATCGGAAGTGCATGCGTATCCCCAGGGTATATACTACTCTATGCGGAGCCTATTGAGTGGAAGTATCCTAGAACAGGTGCTAAGATGAGGGTTGATGGGCTGTGGGGTGAACATATACTCGGAGATCTATGGAGAGCCGGGGTTGATGAAGGATATCGTAAAGCAGGTTTGAGTTATGCTCACTTCGAGATACCGCCATCAAAGAAGGTTACGATAATGGCTGGATCCGGTATGGAGGTAGATTGGAACCCAGATCCTATAGGTCATCCTCAGAATCCGAGGGTTTCGTATAAAAACTACTGGAATGACCCACATTATTGTATAAGGATAATTAGGGTTGGTGTGAAGAGGAGTACATCTTAGTGAAGATATAGATCCCTAGACGCGTATTCGATATTATAAGCCTAGGATTCGAGCTGCTGTCTCTCCGAATATCATATCTCTCGTTTTCTGATCTAAGCCTATTTCGTAGAACAACGTATCCCAAGCGTGTATCAACCTCGTATACTGTGATGATAGCTCATCAAGCCCGAAGACAAGCTTTTCAGGCCTTAACCTTATCCATAGATGCTCTCTGATAGCTTTAGCCTTCAGCCAGATACCTTTACCGGATATATCGAGCCAGAGCATAGGATTCTTCTGGGATGTATTGAAGGCTTCCCCAAACCATGGATCACCCATATGGGCTGCTATAATCTTAAGCTTAGGGTATAGTCTAGCGATCCTATCCAAGTATACCGGACGCATATACGATGAGCTTACATCCTCACTCTCCGTAACCGATCTACGTGCAACCACACCTGTATGGAACAATACAGGCATACCATACCCCTCAGCTTTCTCATAATAGACTAGGAAATCGTCATGATCATACCTACGAGTAGGTCTGATGAACTTCAATCCTCTAAATCCTCTAGAATAGTATAGGTCTACGAGTTCGAAGCTATTACCAGGTCTTCCAGGTGTTATCGTTCCGAAGCCTATTACCCTATCTTCGTAATCCTTGAAGATCTTTTTCCAGTCGCTATCCTCCGTATCGCTATAGTTCTGTGGAGGTGAAGAGAATAGGCATACCTTATGCACACCAGCTTCACCCATATCTTTTAGGAGGATTTCTACGAAATCTTTAGATGGACGGTAATGGTGGTGGATATCTATCACAAGCTTATGCTTCTCTGGGTAGACGTCGTAGTACGCTACATCTCCTTGAGAACCTCGACGTATCTCAGAGGAGGTATATGCGGACAAGCCGTTATAACCGTATATATTAAGGCTATATTTAAGCTATCGGGGAGAGAAGCTATATCTTCTAGAGATATGCTAGTATCTATTCGGGTTTAAACGGTATGAAGCTATCAGAGGTCGTTATAATTAGATCAAATGATCCGATTGAAGCGGTATCGGAGGCTTTAGAGGTTATAAAAGCTTATGAAGCCTTCAAATCGGATGAAAGGATACTTATTAAACCCAACTATATAGATTCGAGCCATCCAAGCCTAGGTGTTACCACAGATGCGAGGATCGTAGAGGGTGTTGTACGCTACTTCAAGAGTATAGGGTTTAACCGTATAGTCGTGGGGGAGGGGAGCGGGTTTGCCGATACTATGGAGGCTTTCAGGGTAGCTGGGGTAGATAAGATAGCTGAAAGGTATGGGGTAGATATCGTAGATCTGAATAGAGATGAGTATATCGAGGTCGATATACCTGGAGGTAAAGCTTTAAAGAAGATTAGGATAGCTAAGACCGCTTTAGAATCGGCTATCGTTAGCGTACCGAAGCTTAAGGTTCACCGTTTAGCCGTTGTTACTTTGAGTCTTAAGAATCTTATGGGGGTCGTCTCGCCTAAAGGGGCTATGCATGGTAAGCTTAGTACGAAGATAGTAGATCTAGCTATGCTACTTAAACCTAGGCTAGCGGTGGTGGATGGTATAATCGGAGGGGAGGTCCATGAAACGGCTCATCAACCGGTGGAGGTGGGCGTAGTCATAGCAGGTATGGATCCGGTAGCCGTAGATTCGGTAGCATCGATGGTTATGGGTGTAGATCCGATGGATGTACCTCATCTAAGGGAAGCTGAAGCTAGAGGTTTAGGCGTATGCGACCCTAGGAATATAAGGGTGATAGGAGCGGGGATAGAAGAGGTTAGTGTGAAATTTAGGAGGAGCTATCTAAGCTTCATAAGCTTCCTCGAGAGATAAGCTAATTCGAAACATCATCATGCTGCTCTAAAGCTTCGGCGATATAGTGGTAAGCATACCTCCGCCTCCTATCCAATATGAAGCCGGCTACTAGGAAGGACGTAGAGAAAACTGTAGCGAAGATGGGCGCGAAGGAGAATAGTATGCCCGGTATATCCTTCATCTCAGGTAGGAGTGGCTGGATGAAAGATACGCCTACATACATTCTTAGCAACGAGAGTAGTGTCAGTACGGTTGATGTTGAAGTATAGATGGCTATCCATAGTATGAGGAATGTATACGCTATCCATTTAAGGTTGGATTGTTTCATCGTAATATCTAAGAAAGAGAGGAGTTTATAAACCTTCAGAGGGTATAGATGAAAATGCTTTATTCTCATCATCTTTATCAGCACCCTTATCCTAGTTTGAAGATTGATGAATGAAGAGGAGGATCCTAGTTAGAGTTTCAGGATGGCATCCTTCGCTACCTAAATCCGAGGTTAAAGCTGTCTTAGAAGCTGAGGGGTTAGCATATGATGTGCTTCTAGATTCTAGGATGCTCTTGATGGTAGAATCTGATGAAGCCTCTATCGAAGCTTTAGAGAGGCGATGTAGCTATGTGAGGAGGATTGCTTTATGGATAGCTTCATGTAGAGCGGATCCAGATTCGGTTACAGATGCTCTATCGAAAGCTGATCTTCCTAGCTTCATGGAGCCTAATAGGAGTTTTAAGGTTTACACCGAGAAGCTCGATCCATCTATGTACGGGTTATCTAGACGCTTAGAAGAGGCGGCTGGGGATGCTATCAGACGTAGAGGATTCAAGGTGGATTTGGAGAAGCCAGATTATACAATCCTATGCTTCCTAGATTCTGGTTTAGCCCATATAGGTATCCAGGTATCTAGGATTAGGTTTACGGATCTATTCATGGATAGGCTTCCTATACGTAGGCCTGCACTCCATCCATCCACCCTACAGCCGGATATAGCTAGATGTCTTGTTAATCTATCTAGAGCTAAAGCTGGAGTTTTTCTGTTAGATGTATTCTGTGGAGTGGGGGGTATATTGATAGAGGCAGCTATGATAGGGTGTAGGGTGGCAGGTATCGATATGGATTTAGAGATGCTTCGTAAAGCTGAAGCTAACCTACGGGGATACGGGTTGGTTTTCGATGGACTTATAAGGGGGGATGCACGTAAACTTCCATTCTCGAACGTCGATAGGATAGTTACAGATCCTCCATATGGGAGGGCTTCATCTACTAAAGGTGTGGATCCTGTTAAGCTTATAAAGGGTTTCCTCGAAGAGGCGTACGATGCGGTTAAGCGGAGGGGGTATCTATGCTTTATGTCCCCGATAGAATTCGAAGCTTCTAAGCTTATAGAGGATGCGGGGTTCGCTATCCTCGAGAAGCATACTCAGAGGGTTCATGGAAACCTGACTAGGGAGATATTCGTCTGTAGGAGGTAGACTGTATGCCATACCGTATAGTATTTCTCGGTACATCTGCCGGTATGCCTACCCTAGATCGTAATCTACCAGGTATACTGCTTGAATGGGATTCGGATCTCATACTATTCGATTGTGGTGAAGGTGTACAGCTTCGATTCATAGAGTATAGGATAGGTATGGGTAGACCTCTAAGGGTATTTATATCACATATGCATGGAGATCATATCCTAGGCTTACCAGGTCTACTCCAAACATTCTCCCTTCTAGATAGGAAGACTCCTGTAGAGGTTTACGGTCCATCTAGACTTGGAGAGTATATACATTGTTTAAGAGATACTATCGGTTTAAATACAACGTACGATCTCAAAATCTTCAAAGTCGAGGATAACGTATACTACGATTTCGGAGCTTATAGGATTCTATGTCGTAGAGTTCAACATGGAGGTGAATCCTACGGATATAGATTCGAGGAGAAGGATAGACCTGGCTTATTCTACCCAGATAAAGCTATAGCTCTAGGTATACCTAAAGGTCCGCTATGGAAGAAGCTACAACTTGGAGAATCTATAAAA
>JAWCGL010000044.1:0-8127 GCA_038857155.1 Bathyarchaeia archaeon | reverse complement strand
GAGCTATAGATTTAAAGGATATAGGATCTAAAAGTTTAGCGTACATAGAGGATTTTACATCTGTAGAGATAGATACGTTAGGTGCATATCTAACGGTTAAGCGTTCTAGTTTATTCAGGCCATCTAGGCCCATCGAATCTATCTAGCCTAACTATCTCGCTGAGTGGTTTACGACTCTCCGTAGACATATCCTTAAACGTCTCACTCCTAGGATAGCCTAAAGGAACCACTGCTACCACGTTTATATCTTCAGGAATTCCTAGAAGCATTTTTATACGCATATTATCGAACGCACCTATCCAGCATGAACCTATCCCTTCAGCTCTAGCTGCCAGTATAAGATGCGTCGTAGCTATCGAACAATCTATAAGCATACTCATATCACCCATATAACCACCTCTATTATAATGTATATTGAAGCCGCAAACTACGACTGCCACCGGGGCTTCCGCTACGAACATCTGGTTACTACAGCATTCGGCAAGCTTACGTTTAACCTCAGGATCCCTAACCAATATGAATAGCCACGGCTGACGGTTGGATCCAGATGGAGCTCTACGCATAGCATCTAGTATCCTTTCGAGGACCTCCTCTGGTATCGGATCTGGTTTAAACGATCTAATACTACGTCTAGTTCGTATAACCTCGTAGAATTCCATACGTAATCACGTATCGTCTAGATATTATATCTGCTATAAAAATCTATGTTCGATCCTACATATAGTAAGGATAATAAAATCCTAGAATACTCTTTCCAACTCTTCATAGATCTAGAAAGGACAAGCTATGCATGCAGCGGCTAGATGTATCCGAGGTGAGAGTAGTATCGTAGAAGCTAGTTCTTCTATCGAATGCGGAATCTGAGGCGGCATACTTTACATTAGATAGGATTGTTAGGAAGAGGATGAGCTTAATATCCTACACCGCTTACGCATACAACACTTCATCCATACTCCTACTGTTATACGGTATCTCCGTAGGATCGAATCTATATTCATAATCCTTTGACGGTGTATATCTACTTTCTACTTTTAGCGATCATCCCTATGATCGGGGGCATACTCTGATGAACTATCCGTTGAGAGGTAAGAGGACGAGCATAGCGACATCTATAGTTCTCTGCGAACCGATAGGTGCTTCAATACTATTTGGATAAGGTATAGATATTTCTAAAATCTTCTGTATGGCTTTAACCTTGGCATCGACTACTATCGTTATACTTTCAGGGCGTAAAGCGAGGATAGGGTAAATGTAGAATCCCTAATGTTCCGATGTACCTGGTTTAGATTCGGTATCCTTCTCTATCTTCTTTAATTCTTCTTCGATCTCCTTCTCTATATCCTCTATAGGTTTAGGTGGAGGGGTTGTAGCGAGAGTATAGCCGATCCATGCTAGTATCGCTAAGACCCCTGCGACGGCTATGAATCCTGTTATCTGTAGAGTTAGGAAAGCCCATTGGGAAGCGAATACAAGCCAGCCGTAAACTAATATACCTAATATGCATCCGACTAGGAGTATAGCACCTATAGCTTGATCTTTACTCAACCCGTATACCCTCCTTGGACCACCCTCTATTTGATCAGAGGTTTTAAGTTAAAAATCTTACTTTCCACGAAATCTAACGAGGATCTATCTGGCTAGATATACCTGTCTAGAATATACCGTGAGATATCTATCATTCGAAGAGGTAGCTAAAGAGTTCATCTACTAGTTTAGTGTCTAGTTTCTCGTATCTTTCAGTAGAACCTACATCATACCAGAATCTATCGGTTATATATGCGTGCACAGGCATATTCATCGATATAAGAGTAGGGATTAGATGGCTCATTATATCCATCTCCCCATTTGTATACTCTTCAGATATCATCTTCAAATATTCAAGAGCATCTACTTTAATAACTAGGACCCCTATCGATACCGGTAGGTTGAGAACGGGTTTCTCCTCCATTCTTAGAACTCTATTCCCCTCCACATATACAACCCCTACAGGTATCCTATACCCTCTAGCTACGGCGATAGTCGAGTAGGCATTATATCTTGCATGGGTATGTACCAGGTCCGATAGATCTATATCCGACAGTATATCTCCATAGTATACTAGGATATCGCCGTATCTTTCTAAGAGGCCTGATTCGTAAGCGTTTAGTAGAGCCCAGCCAGTACCGCTACATCCAGATCTATCTAGAGAATACCTTATATTCACGCCGAATCTCGATCCATCCCCGAAGTAATTTTCGATCTGTTCATGCTTATATCCGGCGAGTAGAACGATATCCTTTATTCCATGCTTCTTTAAAAGTAAGACTATATACTCCAAGAGGGGTTTCTGTTTAGATCCGATGGGGATCATAGACTTCTGGAAGTAGTATGTAAGGGGTCTAAGCCTACTTCCCGGACCGCCGCAGAGAACCGTAGCGATAACCCTATCATATTTACAAATATCGCCCATCGAGATCCCCTCTATTAACGTAGATTAGCTTCTATGCAGAGAAGTCTTAAATTTTCTCATATAGCCTTACTATAATCCAGCTGGTATGAAAGAATTTAGGGTTAGATATGGAGGAATAGGCGATCTGGATTCTATCGAGGAGATAGAGAGGATCTCCTTCGGAGATGAATCCTATCCTAGAAATATCCTACGGTACTTACTCAAAGAGGGGCGAACTTTAATCGTAGAGTGGAACGATGTGATTGTAGGCTATTTATCCTACGTTTATCTAGGATCTATAGCCAGTATAGTGTCTGTAGCTATTCATCCAAACTATAGAGGGATGGGGTTGGGTGAGGCCCTCCTTAGGGAAGCTATAGAGGATATGAAGGGTTTAGGTGTACGTAAGGTGCTATTAGAGGTTAAGGTCGATAATATGGCGGCTATCAAGCTATATTCTAGGGTTGGGTTCAAAGTAGATTCTATATTGAAGGGCTACTATAGAGGGAGGGATGGCTACCTTATGTCTATGGATATACGAGGATAATGCCTTAAGTCTGCTCTACACCATACCTAGTTATTTTAACGGTAAACAACCTGTATTTAACCTCTGGGTTGCTTATCTCCTCCACTATACGTTTAGCTATCAATTTAGCTGGATCCGGTATTCCTGTTCTTTGCTGTATATCGTTGAACGATTTGAAGGCGCTACTCTCCCTCTCCCTAAGTATAATCCACATATACTTCTTACCTATACCTGGTATAAGTTCGAGGGCATGCATCCTAGGCGAAACTGGCGTGGATGAGTTGAAAAACGCTACAAATCTTTTCTCATTCATCCTCACTATACTCTCAACTATCGTTTCAAGCTCGGATTTAGCGACATCCGTGAGATCTACGTATTCTATCAATCCCAATATGTATAGTATTTTATCTCGGCTATTCCTACCTATGAAAACTCTTTCACCGATATCTAACGATACACCAGGTCTAACCACCGCTTCTAGAAGTAGAAATGATCTCTCACCGACTAGCTGAGCCACCTCGCCTAGGACAGGCTTTCTAGCTATACGTCTATGCACAGGGTAGTCGAGGATGTATCCATAATCTTCGTAGATCTTCTGCCTTCTATCAAGAAACATGTATAATTCTTAACCTCCATCCCTAAAACGACTAGATTACACTCTACTTAGACTGCCTAAAGCTGTCTAAAACCTCGAGTATCTTTATGAATACATCTGTAGATACGAGCCGCCATCTACCAGTTCTAAGTATGGATCTGATCTCTTCTATGCTTTGAGGAATTATATCCACTAATTGTACGGCTAACTCAGGTTCTATACCGAAATCTGAGGTTAGTATAGAGGCAAGTTTAGATGCATCATCCGGGTCTACCTTAGAGAATTTCGAAACATAATCTAAAACCCTCTGCTGTATAGGTGTAAGCGTATCCTCGCCTAGATCGGAAAGTATCTTAAGAACCTCTGGCACAGATACGGGATACTCCTTAGTGATCTTACTAGACAAAGCAGATTACCCTCAAAAGATAGGTAGCACGCTATATTTTAAGTTTTAAGCTTCAACCGATTGAATCCAAGGATGTATATGCTCTGGTCTAGCTATAATCTGCCTCACCTTATCTCCAACCTTAACCTCGAGTATATATGCCCTACCTTTCATACCGGATACGACGGCAATCCTACCCTGATATCTACGATGAGGCATACCTTTATGTACTGATGGATCTATATCTATCACAACCCTATCCCCGGGTTTATACCTATAGAGTAGCGGCGTAATCCTCAAACTAAGATACTTCTCATCTGCACGCTTCCTTAAAACCTTCCTAGTCCTAGATTTATATCCTCTGGAGTTAGGCATAACCTACACCACCTACATAGACTACAGTATCTACAAGTAGCCAAGCGACCCCTGTAACCTCCATAACGGTAGGTTTTGTATCCCTTCCGCCCTCTATAAAGCTTTTTGTATGGAGAGGCTCGGAGGAGAGAAATCTAAGCTCGAACAATCCATCACCCCTAAACCTGACAGATACATCGGATATAGTCTTCAACCTAACTTTAAATCCGGGATACCTCTGCTTAACCTTCAACCCCTCTAAATCTCTAAAACGTTTCACAGCTTCAGATACATCTATCGGTTCCACAGGTTTAAGTAGTAGGATATAACCTTCAGGTTCGAAAGAAGTTTTCATCCTACGTATAAACCCTCTATCCACATATGATAAACCATATACATCGATCAAACCTTCGAATGTAGAATCTAACTTCTCCTTGAAAAGATTAGGATCTACAGAGCGTCGTCTGGGTTTACGAACCTCCAATACAAACCTTCTACCCAATCCTATAACCATCCTATCCCTACCATCATCTAAAGGTACATGTAGCTTAATCGATTCACATCCATAAAGCTCGACTGATACCTTCCTAAGGATATACTCTACAGAAAACTCTTTAACGCCTAGTCCTCCGCAGAAATCACATCCCCCACCCATACAAACCCTACATAGTTTAGATCTAATAGGTAGCCTAGGCTTAAGCTTCCTAAACCTCCCAGCTATATATATTGGTGTGGACGATATGTCGATCGACACCGAGAATGGATCGACGACTATATTCATATCCGGTCTATCAGAGTCGAACTTTACTCCAAGCATAGAAGATAAGAGTTTACCTAGCTCACGGCTAAACTCAGATTTCAAGCTCTCGCAATACATCGAATTAGAGATAGATCTAACGATATCTTCACGTTCAGAAACCCAACCTGGTACGACTACTCCTAGGACGAACGAACTAAACTCATAACCAGAAACCATATCTACGATCTTAGAAGCTATATCTTGAAGCCTATCGGAGACACCTCCGCATACGAAGCATACCTGCGGTTTAGGAGGATTCATACCCCTCCTCTGTAGGGTAGCTGAAGCCTCTGGAAGCATACCCATAGACGATAGCATCCGTATAACCTCTACATCCTCCGAGGCTTCAGCTTCCATCAGCAAAACAATCTTTATAGATCGACCCCTTTCCCTATTACTGAGCCTATAACCTAGCATAGCGAACTGTCTACCTAGGCAAGAATCGCAGAGGGCATAGGTTTGGAGGATCTTTAAAGCCATATCTAGTATACGGTATTCCATCCCGTACTCCTTCCCTTAATATGGATATAGAAGCTAAGCTAATACCTTAATTAATGTAAACCATGCCTAGCCTATATTAATTATAAGGATAGCTGCTCCTAATTTTCATAGAGCATCTTCCTAATTAGAAGGCCTATGGTATAACTAGGAGGCCTGTACTAAAGGTTAAGTAGAGACATTCTTTCCACTAGAAATTACCATAGCGTCATTCGACCAAAGCTAACGTTCAGCTCCCCCTGACAGTTTACCTGATGCGTAGAATACCCCCTCTCAACTCCCTAGGAGGCGAATCACTACGCCGTAGGTTGGAAGAAGCCTGACTTAAAATTAAAACGTTTCCATCGAAATTAGATCTATCTTTAGTGTAGATGATTCTAGATATCTCTAAATGTTTAATGCCATTTCCAGACTTTTCTACCTATCAGGACTTCTGGGAGAACTAAAAGCCCCCAGCTTGCTACACTTATAACGTATAAGAGGTCTATTAAGCTTAAAGCTGTTAAATGGAATAGTTGCTGGGTTATCGGTATGTAAGCTATTCCAAGAGTTAAGGCTATAGAGGCTAAATCTGCTACAACAAAAAACTTATTTTGGAGAGACCTCCTCCCCATTCTCCAGACGCTTTGCCTCTCTGAACGGCAATTCCAAACAACGAATAGCTCAAACATTGCCGCTTGTATGAAAGCGGTTGTAGTAGCCTCAATATACGTCAACCTTCTAGCATCCTCGTCTATCCCCCATGGGAAGTTCCATGGATGGGAAGGCCATATATAGTATTCTAGACAGAAAACAAGAATCGTCCCACACGCTTGTAGTAGACATGATGCTATTATAAATGCCCCCATCCCATGCAGTATACCTTCCTCAGGTTTACGGGGTGGCCTATCCATGACATCGATATCTGGAGGATCGGTTGCAAGTGCTATAGCTGGACCACCATCAGTTACCAGGTTTATCCATAGTATCATTGCTGGTAGGAGTGGAATTGGAAACATTTCTGATCCAAATATCCCGCCTAGAACCGCGAACACTCCTATAACTATTAGTTCATCGAAGTTACAAGCTAGCAGGAATCTAGCGTACTTCCTTATATTGTCATATATCACTCTACCCTGTTCAACTGCTTTAACTATCGTTGCGAAGTTATCGTCAAGTAGAATGAGATCTGAAGCTTCTCTCGTAACATCTGTTCCACTTATACCCATGGCTATACCGATGTCAGCCGCTTTTACGGCTGGTGCATCGTTAACACCATCACCAGTCATAGCAACTATATGCCCCTTCTTCTTCAATGCATTAACGATTCTTAATTTGTGCTCTGGAGATACTCTAGCATAAACAGTTACTTTCTCGACTATCTCTTCAAACTCTCTATCGCTAAGTCTATCTAATTCTACACCTGTCAGAACGATATCTCCTTCTCGGAATATTCCGACCTCTTTAGCTACAGCTATTGCTGTAAGTTTATGGTCGCCTGTTATCATAACAGTTTTTATTCCAGCCTTCTGACAACGCTTATTTGCCTCTACTGCCTCCTCACGAGGGGGGTCGATCATCCCCTCTAATCCAACGAAAACCATTCCATTCTCAATAGTTTTAGCATCGTACCTATTTATGGCCACTGGAAGCACCCTATACGCCATCGCGAGTACTCGTAGAGCATTCTCAGCCATTCCTTCGTTAACCTTAAGGATCTCCCTCTTCTTCTCATAAGTCAATACAGTCTCCTTACCATTTTCAATAATGTATTCACATTTTTCTAGAACAACTTCAGGTGCACCTTTCATATAAGCATAGATTTCACCATCTGGCGTTTTATGAATCGTAGTCATACATTTCCTTTCTGAAGTGAAGGGGATTTCACCGATACGCGGATAGTCTTTCTCTAACACTTCTTTTTCGAGCCCAGCTTTAGCAGCAACAACGATTAACGCTCCCTCGGTCGGATCTCCAAATATCTCCCATGTATTATTTTGGTCATTTCTTCTCAGGCTCGCATTATTACATAGTGCCCCTATCTTTAGTAAAAGTTTAATATTTTCATCAGGTTTTACAAGATTGTCACTTTGACGAAATTCCCCCTTTGGCTCATAACCGACACCAGTAACCTCGATAAGCTTCCTATCGACGTAGATCTGGCGAACGGTCATCTCTCCTTTAGTTATCGTTCCAGTTTTATCTGAACATATCACAGTTACAGCTCCAAGACTCTCTGCCGATGATAATCTCCGCACGATAGCATTTCGTTTAGCAAATTCCTTTGCACCAAGGGCTAGGGCTATCGTCACTAGCGCAGGAAGCCCCTCTGGAACAGCTGAGATCGCAAGAGCTATCGACGACATGAAAGCTTGAATAAAACCTTCTATTTCAAAATGCATTTGTGTGATTACCTCAAAAACTTCTAATATGAATATCAATATACAAACAGCTATAACAACTTTAGCTATTTTACTTGCAAATTTATTCAATTTCCTCTGAAGGGGTGTCTCCTCTTCTTCAGCTACTTGGACCATCTCAGCTATTTTACCAAACTCCGTAT
>JAWCGL010000043.1:0-8150 GCA_038857155.1 Bathyarchaeia archaeon | reverse complement strand
TATGCTACATGCTTGGAAGGTCTTATCTATCTCTTAGGGAAAGGGAGAAGGCTTTAGAGGTCTTTGAAAGGTGTGAAGATGAGAGGGCAAAGGCGGACCTTGCGGTCCTCTACTTTGAGCTTGGCCAAAAGGATCAAAGCAAAAGGATACTTTCTACACTTCAAGATAAAAGGCTTTTGTCCGATGCCCTCTTTAGAATGGGAAGGCAGTGTTTGACAAGGGAGGACTATGGGTGTGCTATTGATTACCTTTCTCGTATGGAGCCCTCCTACTAGATGATAAAACTAGACGATCATCCTCGATGTAGATCTCCAGCTTAGATCCTGGAGGCTGCCAGTTTACAGGCTCTACGTTGGTTGCTGCATGTATCAGGAGTGTACCATCTGGTTTAGCTATGATTATACGCGACCCTGCTTCTAAGCTTGCAACCCCTCTACCCTTATACTCTACGCTACATTCACCTACAAGGATTAAAACCATGCCCTCGGCTAAACTCTTCTTGAATAACTCTACGACCTCTTCGAAGCTTGGGTTTACGAAAGCTGAAGCCATACCATGCTCAGCCCTAAGCATATCTCTAAAGGCGTCAACCCTCCCTGTATATATCGCTAGCCCTAGGTTTCCTCATAAACCTAATCTTAGCTGTGAGTATCTTCTCGCTTTCGAAGAACCATGCAGATACGTAGAGTATAGCTAACGTGAAAATCGTTAGATAAACCATACCTACGATGGGTATAAAGTAGTCTCCGGAGAGTATAGAGCTTATGGAGAGCATAGGGTACGATAAGGGTATAGCGTATACCAGTATCCTTAAGGCTATAGGTAGCGAATTCACATCGGTGAATATGGTGAATATGAACGGTATCATCAGAGGGATAAATACTATCCCTAGAAGGCTTTGAGCACTTCGAACGTCATCTGCTAGAGCAGATAAGCCTATAGATATGGAGAGGAATGCTATGAGCGAAAGAATTAGTAAAACACCCATGACTATATAGCCTTGAAGCGGGATCTCCATAGCCTTAACGTATTCCACGGGTATATCCAACCCGGCTAACCCCTCCGGAGGGATAGCTGAGAAGGAGCTTATATAGATAGCAAAGCCAGAGAGGTACGAGATCGAACCGATAATAGCGATGAGGATTGAGCCTGCAAGTTTACCCATAAGTATGTATACACGTCTAACGGGTAGCGTTAATAGTACCTCCAGCGTCTTCCCCTCCTTCTCCTTAGCCATACTAGTAGCGGCTATCTGCATAGCTACTATCACTACTATGAACATAGAGAATGGTAACATAAGGCTTTGACCGAGGAGCCTCTGAAATATGATCGAGGGAGGGGCTTTCATAGTGGATCCCTGCATAACCGTATACTCATCTAAGCTTACAGGATCTAGCACAAAGCTTGGATCTATATCCGGCGCTACCCTCCTTAGCAGGCTATACGCTAGTATATACTCGTAGGTAGCGATGTATGCTTGGATAGCTGATGATGGTATCGTCGATACTAGCGAGAATCCTTCGATGCTAGAGTACATTTGAAGCTTAGCTCTAACACCGAGAGTTATATTCTCGCTAAATCCTTCAGGTATAACTAGTAGGAGCCTTAGATTCATAGAAGAAGCTTCGAGTATAGCTTCACCTATACTTCTAGATTTTACGATGTAGATCGAGGCGTTCATAGATTTCAACGTATCGATGAGAGCCGACGCATAGATGCTTCCATCTAGATCTAACACTGCCGAGGATAGCCTACCGGCTGTAGCTTCTCTAACGGATGAGAATGTTGTCGATAGGATACCACCCATTATGCCTAGCATAAGTATAGGCGCTAATATTATACCCAGTAGGATTTGAGGCTCTCTCAATAGATCCTTAAACTCCTTAACTACTAAAGCCTTCAAAGGGTTCATGCTAGTCCCACCGCTTTAAGGAAAACCTCCTCCATATTATCGGAGGCGTATTTCCCCTTCAACAGTTTAGGTGGACCTTCATCTACACATCTACCTCTATGTATAAGTAGGACACGGTCGCATAGATGCTCTATCTCCAGCATATTATGACTCGATATCAGCACGGTCAATCTATACTCATCGACGTATCTACGTATACACATCCTTATATAGTGTGCATGGTAGACGTCTAGACCGCTCGTAGGTTCATCGAGGATAGCTAGCTTAGGTTTAACCATGAGAGTCCTAGCGACTTGGAGCCTACGCTGCATACCCCTACTATAGCTTTTAACCCTATCCCTGATCCTAGAGCCTAAACCAGATATCTCGAGGGCTTCATCGATCATAGATTCAGCTTCATCCTCACCGCTAGCATATATACTTGCTATGAACCTTAGATACTCGTAACCGGTAAGATTACCGTATACACCAGCCTCCTCAGGTAGATAGCTTATCATGCCTCTAACATGTTCGGCCTGATCTACTACATCGAAACCTAGAACTTTAACAGAGCCGGATGTAGGCTTAATCAGCGTAGCGATTATCCTAAGAGTCGTAGTCTTACCAGCACCGTTGGGGCCTATCAACCCGTATATCTCTCCATGCTCCACGGAGAATGTAAGACCATCTATAGCAGATATACCCCCACCATAAACTTTAACTAGACTCGATACCTCGATGGCTTTCAAACCTCAAACCGAGAACTATCCCTACGGAGTGTTATATAAGCGTTGAACCAGAAGACTCTACCAGATCCTAGAGGAGAATGCTAAAAGCGGTAGGCCCCCCAAACTTTAACCATATGAACCGGTAGATAATTTATAGGCAGGGGTTTATCGAAGCCACTCTGGAGCAGTCCACTTCATGAATCTGGAGTCGACCTCTACATAGTCGAGCAGAGCGGTAGACTCATAGCTCCACCCTAGAGATACTTTTCTCGATCTCCCTCGAGAAAATCTTCATTATCAATGTCGAGTAGGCTAGTATTATCGCCGTTAACAGCCAGTTTGCGATACCATCAAAACCTAGATGTAGACCTAACACGATTAGAATATATATCGGTGTTAGAAGCAGTGCTGAGAGTAGCATGGAAGCTAACCCAACCAATATCGATGGTGTTCCACCACTTTTCATCCTGAGAAAACCGACTATAACGTAAAGGTTCACCGGGCAGCCTACCATAGATGTTGAAGCTGCTAGCGTTAACGGCATCATCGGATTGATATTGTAAATTAAGGATAAAACTGATATCGCTACAACCGGTACAGCCGAGGAGATCGATATGAAGCTATATAGGAGGGCGTTAACCATTATACGCATATCTATACCTGAAGTTAAAGGTATCCAAAGACTTCCGAGATCCGAAACCCTCCAGTTACTAACAAGCATTAACGGAACCGTTAGCGAATATATCCCTACGAAGAATGTTAGGAGGTGTGTATATGGAGGACTCTGTACGTTCTGAGATGAACTAGTATTAGTAACGGCGACTATGAATGAAACTATCAGATAGAAGAATATAATCATGAAGAGGCTTCCCTCTCTAACTACTCGAATCATCTCCTTCTTTATGAGAAAGGCTAGTAGAGATTTTGATTCGAGGTTTAACGTCGGAAATACTCCTATCCTAGAGAATATCTTAATGTTTCGCGCCATCTGTAGAGTTTGCATCCTCATCGATGTATCGAACGGAGATATAAACGGTATACAGGTTGCCGTCGGGAAGAAGTTCCTCGTCGAGATCGATAAGAAGAGCAATATCGATAGAAGGAAGTAGGATGATAAACCGGCGAGATCAAATGTTGAGCTATCCATACCGTATATTATGCCTAAGAGGGATTTTGCTAGAAACGTCGAAGGGTAGGGTAGTAGACTATAACTTAAAGGTAGATCGACGATAAGCCTAGCTGCTGGGAGCATCAGGATGGCTACGATAGCTAATATGAGCATATTAACCTGGCTACCTCCATATAGAGATTTCATTACGGAAAGAGAGGTTTTAAAAAGTAGGAGTGTGAAGACGAAGAGGAGGCCTGAGAGAAGCATAAGCAACGCCGATGAGATTGGGAGGCTAAGAGAATAAACGGTCATCACGTAGAGGATGATGATCGGGTTAGCGAAGATAAGCGAGGATGTCAA
The DNA here is from genome assembly GCA_038857155.1 of Bathyarchaeia archaeon. Taxonomy (GTDB): domain Archaea; phylum Thermoproteota; class CALKCG01; order B24; family DRYS01; genus DRYS01. Next base: position 4,060 of record JAWCGL010000043.1, on the reverse strand, counting down.
ATTCGAGAGGATATCCGCTATTAAGAACTCCCTAGGTTCTACAAGCGAGGTGAAGATAACGTTCTGTTCATACTCAAATACAGTGTAGCCTCTCAACGCTAGAGAGAACGCGAAAACCATGAGTAAGCTAGCTGCGGAAGATAGAAGCTCGATATGCGAATCTATATTCACGATACCCCCCTTAACAGCATTGTATATAGTCATCGAGAAACCGAATAACCCTGGAAGAAATCCGAGTGTGTAGATGAGGAGAAGGGCTATACTAGCCTTCGATGCTCTGAGAGCGCCGAAGAACATCTTAACCTTGAAAGTATATAGGCTTACTATAACGTGTATCCTCACGGAGCCTCCCTCTTGAGAAAGCTGAAGAAACCTCTCCGCTCCTTTATAGGCTTCTCGATAGATTGCTCCTTCGCTTCTTCTATCAATGTAAGAAACACCTCCTCTAAGGTCGCATTCTCACTAGCCTTCGACAGTTGCTGGAGACTTCTTAAATCCCCAAAGGCGACATTCTGACCTCTATGAATCACCGCAACCCTATCGCATAGCCTCTCGGCTGTATCGAGCATATGCGTAGATATAAGGACGGTTTTACCATCCTTAACCCTTTCACTAAATATCTCCTTCAGTACATACTGCCCTGTAGGATCGATGCCGATAAACGGTTCATCGAGGATCAACAGATCTGGATCATGTATAAGCGCTGATGCTATAGCAACCTTCTGACGCATACCCCTAGAAAGTGAAACTATCAACGCCCTCCTCTTATCTTCAAGCTCGAATAACTTAACGAGGTAGTTCATCCTCTCTCTAATATACTCGGTCGGAACGCCTCTAATCTTCCCCGAGTATACGATGAACTCCTCGACGGTTAAGTAGTCTGGTAGAGAGACGGATTCAGATACATAGCCGATAAGCCTCTTATACCTATATGGCTCCTTACATATATCTATACCGTTAATCCTCACGGCACCCTTATCCATCCTCAACAGGCCAACTATTATCTTGAGCGTTGTAGTCTTACCGGCACCGTTCGGGCCTAAAAGCCCGAAGATCTCACCTCTCCGAACCTCTAGATTCAGCCCTCTAAGCGCCTGAATACCATCATAAGACTTCCAAACATCGATCAATTCGACTATAAGGGTCATACTACATCATCCACGCTTCCTAGATAAATCGATACATCGCTCAACCGAGACTAGCTTCAATACCTTCAAGCCTGCTAAGGATCCTAGATAATCCGAGAAGATCCATGATAACATGAAGGGATACATCCTCCTAGAGAAGTTTAAGGAACGATCTAGTTTAAAAATCGATCTATTTTCAGCTATGTTCACGGTTAAACAGCTGTTTAAGATCTACCTTGAAGTTGTGGAAGGATCGACCCAGTCTAGATTTGAAAGTCAATGGGAGAATCTAGGATGGAGTCCAGAGAAATGGATCGAGACATATTTTCCACTTTTCTACCACTATAGCCTCAGCATATTTTATCCGAGAGGAAGCGAAACTATGAGAAGGGTTCAGTCGAGATGGGGCCGGCCGGATTTGAACCGGCGACCACGCGGGCCCAAGCCGCGTATCCTGACCTAGCTGGACTACGGCCCCTACTAGAATCTGTTATTATCTGTAAGTTGGGTCGAGATAAATGTTTTAACGTAGGCTGTAACACTATATATTTGAGGTGTCTAGGTTATGCGTGTTAGATGGCTCAGCCATGCATGCTTCGAGATCTCTGATGGAAAGATTGTACTGATAGACCCATACTTTAGGGGTAATAGGCTTGCGCCAAGGTATGAGGGTAGACCTGATATAGTGCTTCTTACACATGAGCATTTCGATCATGCAGATACGGATTTCCTATCTAGAGTTAGGCCTAAGATCGTAGTTGGACCTCCATCCGTCAGCTATCCAGGTATTAGGGTTGCTAGAGCCGGTGAAACTCTAGATTTGGATGGCGTAACGGTTACAGCTTTGAACGCTAGTCATCCTCAAAGTAGGTATCCTATAGCATACCTTATAGAGTATGGTGGGGTTAGACTTCTACATCTAGGTGATACTTATCTAGATGCTGTGAAGCCGCTAGGTTTAGATGTGTATTTAGCTTTAGTACCTATAGGTGGAACCTATACTATGAATATAGATGAAGCTATCGAAGCTCTAGATAGGATTAAACCTAAGCTTGCGATACCTATGCACTTCAACACGTTCCCAGAGATAAGGGCTGATCCTGAAGAGTTTAGGAGGAAAGCTGAGGCTAGAGGCTATAGGGTTAGAGTGTTATCTATAGGCGAATCTATGGAGATATAAAGACGGCTACCCTATAGTTTGAATAGACGTTTAGCGTTACCTGAGAGTAGGGATACTGCTACCTCCTCAGCTAGATCCCTTGTATAGAAGCCTTCCTCCACCATATAGTTTAGGGCTTCTGATATCATCTTACGTGTAAGGGCAGCTTTACCGTAGATCCACTCAGATACGTATGCATCGCTGAAGAAGCCACAGATTTTACCCATAGGTATAAGCTGTAGGCGTTCGAGTATATGCTGTAGTATGCTTTCAGGGAAGAAGCAGTACCACCAGTAGCCTGTCAGATAGACGTTCGGATAGTTTTTAGCTATTATCGTAAGCTCATGGGATTGAAATCTGTAAGCGGATATAAGATGGAAGTCTACATCCATATACTGGTGGAAGAATCTACATAGCGATATGAGACCCTTCTGCTTGAAGCATACAGCTAGATCTGGAGGCGAAGCTCCGGGTATATCCCTTACGACACCAACCATTATCTGTATCGGAAGCCTATACTCACGACATAGATCTAGTACGGTGGATAGAGCTACGGATCTAAGATGGACCCTCTCTATACTGGATAAAGGTTTACCTGAGTAGAGTTTAGCATAGGCTTCATCAGCTAAAGCTCTATAGGTTAACCTATAGGCTTCGAAGCTTTGGAAGGATATAGCAGCCGTTACAGCGGATCCGCCGAACGCTTTAAACCTATCCGCAAGTATATCCCTGAATCTATCCAAGCTAGATGCCGAGCATCCAGATATCTTTTCAAGCTGATCTATAGATTCCTTGGATAAACCTCCTACCAGCGGATCGAGTCTAAGTGAAGCTACATACATCCCCCTATCGAATTCAGGTTTAACTTCCGTTAACGGGTTTATCGTTAGGAATATCTTATCTATCTTCGCTTTCTCCCAAACTCTACGAGTCCATACGGGATCTGAGAATTCAGAGGCTATCGATTCCTTAAGCTTAGGCCAGCTATCTACGTTGGGATCGCCGTCGAAGCCGTATAGATCGGATAGTATACGTTTAAGACACCAGTATGTAGCTGTATTACGTATAAGCTTGAAGTATCCGATGAGATCTCCCACCGGATCCCTACTCTTAGCTCTAACCTCCTCGACTGGTATACCTATAGATCTAAGCTCTGTAGCTATGTAATGGTAGAGTAATATCTGAGATGGATCTGAAGCTGTAGGATTCCTAAAATCTATATGCGTATGCACATCTACTAGGGGTACACCGTGAATCATATCTTCGAGGCTCAAATTATAACAACACACCTCCAAAGGTAGATGCGGTAGGTATGTAAATTAAACTTTCCTTATATAGAAATCGGTCATAGGATAATCGGCTATAGAAGGAGCGTATACAATATATTCATGGTGTACCCTAGTTTAGGAGGAGTGTAAGATGACCGTAGAGGTAGATGACGCCGGTTGGGGTGATCCTATCGGAGGATGCATCATAGCTTTGAGGAGGGTTGAAACCGGGGAGAGTTATGTAGGTGAGATACCGTTACGATTGTTTCAGGGGGATGAGTTTAAACGTAGAAGATATCTCGATGAAGCTTACCGGATAGTCTTAGATGGGCTTAGGGAGCTAAAGGTTTCGAGAAACGAGTTGGTGAAGGTTTGCAGCGGTTACGTGTTATCAAGGGTTAGAGCTAGACTTATAGAGGATGGGTATAGGATTGAATCTTCTAAGATAACAGGTGAGACACAGGCTTTAGCAGAGGAGGCGTACCTTAAGATGTTGGAGAGGTATG
>JAWCGL010000042.1:0-8277 GCA_038857155.1 Bathyarchaeia archaeon | reverse complement strand
ATAATAGTCTATGGTAGGGTTAGGAGGGGTTGGATTGGTATAGTAGGTGTAACCTTGGATAGACGTATAGCTAGATACTATGGTGTAAGCGTGGATAGAGGGGTGTTAGTGGTTAAGGTTGATCGTGGAAGCCCGGCTTATAGAGTCGGTATAAGGGAGGGTGATGTGATAGTAGGTGTAGGGGGGTATAGGGTCGAGAATCTAGAGGGATTCCTAGCTCAACTATACAAGTATAGGGTAGGAGATCGGATACAGATGGATGTAGTGAGAGGAGCGAGTACTCTGAGGTTTGAGGTGACTTTAACCTATCCGCCTAGGTTAGGGGTTGAATGATGTTCGGTAGGGTTAGGGTAGCGTTACTCATATCGATAGCGATCGTAATCTTAGCCTCTACGTCTACGGTTAATCCTATATGTCTACAGCAGGGTGGAAGCGGTATAAGGGTGGAGGGTAGGATCTTAGACGATAAGGGTTCACCTATAGCTAACTCTACGGTTATAGCTTTAGATTTCTCATCGTTCAGGAGGTATTATACGTATAGCGATGGATACGGATGCTATGAGCTTATACTACCAGCTGAGAATCCTCTAGGCGCTCCACCCGAGTATATATTGTATGCTACGCATATAGATTTAGAGACAGGCCTACCAGACTATACTATAGGGATATATCCTTCGAACCCGTACGATCATAAATCTAGGATTAAACGTAGCTTAGAGATAGATTTCAAGCTGTATCCCGCAGCTATAGTAAGGGTTGAAGGTAGTCCTTGGTATATCGAATTCCTAGAAGAACCGTTATATTATGTAGTAGAGCTGATAGACCCATCGACACTCACCGCTATAAGCCTAGCTAATACGATAGTTATCTACGGTAAACCGCCGTATGCTTACAGCGATAAACCTGACGTTAGATTCCTCATAGGATATACGATCGATCCAGGTATAGTGGTTGTACCTGGATGCATGAATATATTGCTTAGGGTTGAAGCCGGCTTCCGTAGGGAGATGAGGTTTAAGACGATAGAGTATATGTACAGGTTTATGGGTGAACACCCGTTTAACCTACCCATAGGTAGCATCGTATCGATAAACCTCGATGAGGTGTTCACGAGGTTCAACCTAGATTATCTTAAGAGCGAAGCCGTAAGGGTTCATAGCAAGCTTGTAGAAGCTATGGATGATGGATTCTTCGTAGGAGGTGAACTACACGATCTTAATAAAGCTTTAGAGATGGTTGGGGAAGCTGAGGAGAAGCTTAGAACTATAGCTAGCTATGATGAGCTTAAGAATCTAAGGTTTGCCTTAGTCGAGCCGGCGTACTACATCGTTAGAAGTGTCGAGAATAGGATAGGCTATATGTACATCACAGCTGAAACGCAGTATATATTCTTTCCATGGGTATTATCGCTATTCTCCCTCATATTCGCGTTCTTCCTCTTCGATGAAGATAAACCTAAGATCGTATGGTCGATCGTAGCATATTTCATCCTCATACTATTCTTCCTAGCGGTATATCCTACAGCCTATAAGATACTATCGAAGAATGCTATACTAGAGATACTGGATCTACTACGCTTAGAGGTATCTAACACATGGCTATTAACTCTAAGCTCTATAACATCATTCATAGTTCTATCGTTCATATTCCTGTACGCTCCCAGGAAGCAGTTCGGCGTAGAAGTTACCGGTAGAGCATCTGTTAGAGAGATATTCGCGGCTATAGCTTCGATAGCTAAGAGGAATGTTAAGAGGAGGAAGATTAGAGGGTTCTTCTCGATAGTAACTGTAGCTATACTCGTCTTCAGCTTCACAACGTTGACATCTATAGCTTGGGTTTACGGTCTTACGACGATCGACGTTAAACCCCCAGCTAGGCAGGTGGAGGGTATACTGGTCAGGAGGACCCCGGCGAACATCGAATCCCCGACCGTCGCGACACACCTGATGACGAAACCTGAAGTCGAAGGTATAATGGATATCCTAGGAGGGGGTGGGGTCGCTGTTAAAGCTCAGAATATACCTTCGAGTACTCCCATACTCATCCTGAAGACTGGATACGGTGAAGCGGAGGTGTATGGAGTTATAGGTTTAGATCTAGATGATAAAGCTACGGATGTAAGCTCGTATATATCGAGACGTGCAACGGGTTTAGAGTGGAACGATACAGTAGCCGTCTCGGATAGTTTAGCTAGGAAGCTAGGCGTAGGCATCGGAGGCTTCGTAGATTTATACCTGGTTAAAGCTGCTGAAGCGGTTCATATCGGTAGGTATCCAGTCGGAGCGATCGTTAGGGATGAGTATTTTAGGGCTAGCGATATCGATGGATCTAGGATAGCGCCGTTAAGGTTGAAGGAGGGTGAACTTAAACCTGTAGAGCCTGAAGAGGTTTTAATCATACCGTATAGAATGGCTCTAGAGATCGATCCTGGGAGGATACAGGTAGCAAGAATATGCATTGATATACCGGTTGAGGATCGTAGGGTTCAGGATGCTATAAGGGTTTTAGCTATGAAGGGTTACACGGTGTTCCAGTTCCATGCGGGTAGAGCTAAAGCTACATACATAGATATGGTTCTAGAGGTTAGGGGTATAATCGAGTTTCTAGTACCTTTCACGCTGGTATTACTGAATACGTTATCTGTATTCGTGCAGATAGCTTACGAGAGGGAGAGGGAGCTTAAGATCCTAGCGACCCTAGGGTTAACACCTGGGCATATAGCGGCTCTATTCATACTAGAATCCATGGTTATGGGTGCTGTAGGTGGAGGTGTAGGCTACCTATCGGGTTTAGGAGCTTATAAGCTGATATCGCTCCTAGGTGAGCAGTGGCAGATAGGCGTTAGGGAGAAGCTTGAGTGGTACTGGAGTATAATAGGTTTAGCGGTAGCTCTATCCGTTACGTTTCTATCTGCCGTTAAATCTGCTTTCGAAGCTGCTGCTAAGGTTACACCTTCTATGGTTAGAAGGGTTAAGCTTAAACCTGAGGAGAGGATAGAGAGGGAGAAGGCTATGCTTAGAGCTTACGATGAGCATAGCTTCATAATGCCTGTTAAGGTTAGGGGTAACGAGCTGGTATTCTTCGAAGGATATATACTCGATACGCTTAAATCCATGAGGTCTCTGTTCATGGAGAGTGTATCCGATATCAAGGTGTATAGGGAGGAGCCTAAATCTGAGGATCAACCGATACTCGAAGAGAGTATAGAGTTTAGGTATAGGTTTACAGAGGAGACCGAGACATACGAGGTTGTATGCAGGCTAAACCTACTCTATAGGAGGGATTCTAAGGATTATAGCGTCATCCTGAAGTGTAAGCCGACGCACCCAGGTATGCCATACTATACTTTAGAGTATGCTGCTAGAAACGCTAGGAGGATGGTTCTTGAATGGATTAGGGTTAGAGATAGAATCGTAGGATCGATCTAAACTTGGAGCCAAGCCTATGAGGAGGGATCCATCATTCAGAACGGCTAGGAGGATAATCGCAGCGGTAGGCATCTTCATACTCTCCCTAGCGATAAGATTCTACTTCGTAGATGAAACCAGTATAATGCCCGATGAGCCTATATATGTAGAGGCTGGTAGGATCTATGTAGATGGGTTTAAGAGGCTAGATTCCAGCTACGATGTTTGGAGGTTTAACGCTGAGCATCCGCCGGTAGCTAAGCTACTCATAGGGTTAACGCAGCTATCTTTCCACGATATACTCGGAGGAGATGTGCATGCGCTATACCTATCAGCTAGGATAGCCCCTGTGATCATAGGATCGCTTATACCGTTATCGATCTACATCCTAGGATCACCTATCTACGGTGAAACTACATGCTTCATAACAGGTTTAGCAACAGCTCTATCACCCTGGATGGTCTACCACTCGACCTTAGCTACGCTAGATATATTCGCATCGTTCTTCACAACCCTAAGCTTCCTAACACTATACTACGTTAAACCCGAGAATAGGATGCATATACTGCTAGGTGTATTCTCCGGTTTAGCTATAGGATCTAAGGGTACGGCGATAATATGCTTAGCAGGTATCTTAACATACCACGTTTTAATCTACATCTTCGAAGAGGAGCGTAAGCATATAAGCAAATTACTTGTTAAACTGACTGTTTCGACAGCTATCTCTATCCTGACGTTTATAGCTATCTGGCCATGGCTGTGGTCTAACCCTCTGGAGAGGGGGTTATGGGTCTTAGAGTATCATGCGTCGCATATGGCTAGGGGCCATACTACATTCTACGCCGGTAATGTATATACGCATGTACCTCCATGGGTATCGATCTACATAATCTACGTTAAGAACCCGGTAGCTACGACCATATCCGTAATCCTATACATAGGCTATACTGTTAAAGCTTTAATCAAACGTAAGCATAGTAGAGGGGATCTACTCATAATCTCATGGCTATCAGGAGGTATAGCTACATATGCATCGTTCCCCATAATACTGGGCGATCACTATATACTGCCGTTAGCACCAGCTATATATCTATCTAGCATCGATATAGCCGTCACGATAGTCGAGGGTAGGAGAGCTGTACGTAGAGCTCTAGGTTTCCTTCTGATAGTATCTACGATCGCTACCTTAGGATTCGGGTTATACAGGTATAGAGAATCTCCAGGAGCCTATGTAAGCGAGGTTATAGCTAGGGGTGATGAAGCTATAATAATGATAGATACCGGGTATGAGGATACTGCCGATTATATAGCCGGTATACCTAGGGATCGTGTAACTGTGGTAGCGACACCATATAGTCCCGGCATCCTCGAGATAGATCTTAGACGTAAGGGTTTGGGAGGCATCGTAGCTGTCGGTATGGATTCGATAGATTACGCAGATTACGTATCCATACCTGTACTATATGCCCGTAGGTATGGTATACCTAAGGTTGTCTTGGATAGATTCCATCTAGTCTATACGGTTACATCTGGTAACACTGTGTTGACGTATATCTTCGAAGCTAATAAGACTACGGAAAGCTAGCTGGAAACCGTTATTAGGATCTAGTATCAAGTTAGATACATGGCGATCTAGCTTTGAAGCCTTTCAAACTGGGGTTTATAACCGATGAGTATAGCCAGGATCTAGATGAGGTTGTAAGGTTCGCTCTAGAGGTTGGAGCTGAGCATCTAGAGATAAGGAGTGTATGGGGTAAGAACGTTAAGGATCTAGCCGATGAGGATCTAAGGGTTATCAGGAGGACAGCTTCGCAGAACGGTTTGCAGATATACTGTCTAGCTTCACCTCTATTCAAGGAGCCTATAGATACGTATGAAGCCCATATGGTTATGCTAGATAGACTCTGCGATATAGCTCAGATGCTCGATGCTAAGTATATAAGATGCTTCGCTTTCGTCGGTCCTACGGATCTATACGATAGGATGAAGACGGAGATAGCTGATAAGCTTAGAGCTGCAGCTGAGGTTGCTGATCAATCCGGTTTGAAGCTTGTATTGGAGAACGAGCCTATATGCATAGTTACCACCGGTAGGCAGCAGGGCGATCTTATAAGGATCGTCGGGCATAAGGGGCTACTAGCTACGTGGGATCCTGGGAATGCGTACGTATCGGGTGTCGAGAAGCCTTACCCAGACGATTACATGTATGTGAAGGGGTTGGTCGGGCATATGCATGTTAAAGATGCTACAAGGGAGGATGGGAAGCCTAGAATAGTTAAGGTTGGAGCCGGTAATATAGATTACAGAGGACAGTTTAAAGCTCTATACGACGATGGATATAGGGGGACTATATCTCTAGAGACGCATTACAGGCATCCTACCGGTGGTAGGATAGAGGCTACGAGGGAGAGCTTCCTAGCTTTGAAGGATATCGTAAGGAAGGCTCTAGGGTTAGAGGAGTAGGGATCCCCTATACGAATCCTCTATATAGTTTTTAGCGAACGATAGCTCCTCGAACGGTTTTTCTCCTATCCTAGCTTCTATCGAAAGATACCCCCTATAGCATATCTCATCTAGGGTTTTGAATACCTTGGAGAAGTCTATGATGCCTCTACCTGGTACACGCATGTTTTCATCCGCTATATGCATATGGATTAAACGTTTAGCTACGGCTCTAAGAGAATCTAGTACGCTATCCTCCTCGCGGATCATATGCCTAGTATCCGCTAGAACCATAAGATGATCTGATCCTATAGATTCAGCGATCTCGTAGGCTTCTAGCACAGTGTTTATGAAGTTACTCTCCCTCTTGGAGAGGGGTTCTATAGCGAATACGACCCCATACTCCTCCCCAGCTCTACCAGCCTCTCTTAACACAGCTAGATTCCTCTCCCTAGCTATATCTACAGGTATACCTACGGGTATATTCCTAGCGTGGGATGAACCCCAGACTAGTATCCTACAATCTACCTCGGCAGCAGCTTCAGCCAGCCTCCATGTATACTCTACGCTCCTCATCCTCGTAGATTCATCGTCGGATGTATGCTGGAAACCTCTAGGATATATCACGTTCGACGCTACTATCTTAAGCCCGTAGGATTCTACGAGCTCCTTCAACCTCCTCCTATCCTCCCTAGATACTGTGTACGGGTTTAACTGTAGGGATCCAGGCACCTCTATCCCTTGAAAACCTAGTCTAGATAGTATCTCTAGATTTTCGCTGGAAGCTTGCATACAGCATGCGAGCTTAAGCAAGACACGAAGCACCAGTTTAAACCTCCCGGATCCTACGCTATATATCGCTTTCTACCATCTCTGTTAGCTCTATACGTGTACCTAACGTTTATCTATGATGATGAAAGCTATAGTTCGATCAAGCTTTAGATGGGATATGAGCTTAGAGCTTATACCCGATAAGCTGAGATCTAGGTTTGAGAAGCTTACACCTATACAGGAGAAGGCTATACCCATCATACTGGAGGGTTGGAATACACTGATCGTAGCGCCTACGGGTTCTGGTAAGACTGAAGCCGCGCTACTACCCGTTCTAGCTATGTATCTTAAGCGTAGGGATGCACGACGCGATGCAGGTATAGGTATACTCTATGTAACGCCTCTCAGAGCTTTGAATCGTGATATGCTTAGGAGGCTTAGCGATCTATGCGGTGAGGTATCCGTCAGGGTTGATGTGAGGCATAGCGATACGCCTAGGAGTGTCCGTAGCCTTCAGAGTAGGAATCCGCCTGAACTACTCATCACCACGCCTGAGACTCTTCAGCTTCTGCTAGGATCTAGGCGTATGCGTAGATGGCTTAAAGGTGTAGGTTGGGTTATAGCGGATGAAGTTCACAGCGTGGTATGTAGTAAGAGGGGTGTTCAGTTAGCCGTAGCTTTTGAGAGGCTTAGGAGGCTGGTTGGTAGGGGTATCCAGTGTATAGGCTTATCTGCTTCGATCGGTAGGCCATACGAAGCTTTAAGGTTTATAGTCGGTGTGAGGGGTGGAGGATTAGTCGTAGATGATCCTACGGCTAAAAGGTATGAGGTGCATGTAGAGCTTTGTAAGCCTAGCGATGAGGATTATAGGTTAGCCGAGGAGCTTCAATGTAGTGCCAGTCTATCTTCTAGGGTTAGGAGGATCTACGAATATGCTTCTAGATCTAGGTCTACGCTTATATTCGCTAACTGTAGGGAGCATGTAGAGCTTCTATCTAGTAGATTGAGGATCATGGGTTTGAAGGTAGCATCCCATCATAGTAGTCTCTCTAGCGGATCTAGAAGCGAAGCTGAGAATCTACTTAAGCATGGAGGGCTTGAAGGTGTCGTATGCACATCGAGCTTAGAGCTTGGTATAGATATAGGGAGGATAGATCTATGCATACAGCATCTATCTCCTAGAAGCCCTACAGCTCTCCTACAGAGGATCGGTAGGAGCGGGCATAGCCTATACAGGGTTTCCAGAGGCGTAGTCGTATCTAGCGGATCAGATGATTTCCTGGAGGCGGTCGTAGTAGCTCGTAGAGCTCTCGATGGTAGGCTGGAGGATCAGGTATTCGAAGAATATGCTCTAGATGTTCTAGTACATCAGATTGCCGGTATAGTCTTAGATCGTGATGGGGTTGCTAGCTTAAAAGATGTATTCGATATAGTATCTTCGACCTATCCCTATAGAGGGGTGAAGCTTGACGATCTACGTAGACTCGTAGAATATATGGCTAGGCTTGGACTCGTAGATTTCGATGGCGAACATGTTAGATCGAACGGTATGACTAGGCTATACTATGTTAAGCATGTATCCACTATACCTGAGGAGGTTAGGTACCCCGTCTTCGACGAGGAGGCTGGATGCGAAATAGGGCATCTAGGTGAGGAT
>JAWCGL010000041.1:0-8413 GCA_038857155.1 Bathyarchaeia archaeon | reverse complement strand
AGCTTGCCTCCCCAAACCCATTCGTTAGGAGGGGCTCCGTAGAAAGCGTAGTTCACTCTATAGAGCTAGCTGAGGAGCTTAACCCGGAATGCTACGTGATTCATATTACAGGTGCTCTTGCTTCAGAGTTTACTAGGCTTAACATCCCTAGGTCTTACAAAGATATAGTCAACAGGGGTATGCTATCAAACTCTATACGGAGCTTAGAGGAGATACTATCTAGGATCGATATCCCTCCACGGAAGATAGCTGTCGAAAACGTAGAATTCCCGTTCGATCTTACGAGGGAAGCTATAGATAGATTCGATCTATCTATATGCCTGGATACTGGGCATCTACTAGCAGGCTTCTCAGATGAGCTATCGATTATGGATTTCCTCGATAAGCACTACGATAGGTTGATCGAGATACATCTGCACGATGGCTTCTTTAGAGTAGAACATGGGTTAACCATCAGGAGGGATCATCTACCGCTAGGTGAAGGCGACCTACCGCTGGTAGAATTTATGAAGCACCTACAGATAGAAGGGTTTAAAGGGCCTATAGTCTTTGAACTTTCTCTTGAAGATTCGAAGAGATCTCTAGATGTTTTAAGGAATACCTGTCCTCGGATTACGATCGAGTAGATCTTATATTCAATTTCAATGCATAGTATACATCGATGCATATGAAGATATATACCCTCTTTCTAGGGAAGGGGAGATGGGGGCCAGGTTGGCCTTATATAGGATACGATGAGGGTGGGTTATGCAAGTCCATATTGAAGACGTTAAGAGAAAGATTTCCTAGTATAGAGTTTACCGGAGGTAGGGTTACCTGGAAGTATAGCCGTGAGGAGAGTTGGGAAGTTAAGAAGGGTGTGAGAGAAGCTGATGGGCTTCTCATATACATAGTGGGGAATTATGGGACAAATCCTATGATAGATAGTATAGGGGTTGAAGCTATAGAGATAGGTAAGCCTACGATACTAGCTAGCTTTATGTATGGCGGGGATTGGGGGTTCATAAGAATCTACGAGAGGGTTAGAGGTAGAGGTTTCCCTGTTCTCCCGGTATCTTCACTGAACTTTAAAGATGTAGAGAGAGCTGTAGAGGTTATGAAGAGATTATACGATATGAGGGGGAGAAGGATCCTGGTTATCACTTTCGATGAAGCTGAAGTCTCGAGAAGTGAGGAGGATAAGAGGAGACTACTCAGAATGATGGAAGCCGAGGAGCTAACGATGGAGGTTAAAGATGTACTTGCCAAGTATTATGTCTCAGCGGATAGCTTTACAGTCGACGTCCACGGCGTGGATCAAGCAGTACAGTGGAGGAGAAATGAGGATCTATACAGGAGTAATCTAGAGAACGTCTTCGGATTGGAGCTTGTTAGAATCGAGCCAGATGAACTTCTAGATTACTGGGAGGCTATCAGCCTAAAAGATGCTGAGAAGATAGCTGATGAATGGGTGAGAGAGGCGGAAGAGATTCGAACACCTCGATATCCTATAGTATGTGCGGCTAGACTTTACCTAGCGTTGAAGAAGCTTCTCGGAGATAGAGGATGTAATGCCATCGGTATTGAATGCTTCCCAGTACTGCTATCAGGTAAGATGCCTACCCTACCCTGCATGGCCTTCTCTAAGCTTAACGATGAGGGGATAGTAGCTGTATGCGAAGCCGATATGGATTCAGCTGCGACGCTACTCCTAGGGAGGTATCTCGCTGATCGGCCTGGTATGATCGGGAACTACTGTCTAGATCTAGCTGGTAATAGGGTGATCTATCTCCATTGTACATCGCCTACCAGGCTCTATGGATACCGTGAGCCTCCCCTAAGCTACTGTATAGATAGGCATGGGGAAGCCCACTTCATCGGAGCGTCTCCTATAGTTAGGTTTCCACAGGATGAGCCTGTCACGACGGTTAAGGTGAGCGTCCTTCATAGATCGATCTGCATCCGTTATGGTAGGAGTTTAGGTTTACTGGAGGATGAGAAGGCTTGCAGGGATAAGCTGGTTGTAGAGGATGATGCTAGTAGGATACTAGAGGGGCATGATCAAAGCGTATTCGGCTGGCATAAGGTATCTTTCCTAGGGGATTTAAGGTGGGAGTTTGAAGCCGCTGCTAGGCTGCTAGCGTTAAAGATTGTAAGGGATGATAGGTAGTACTATGTCTGCAGCTTTGTTCTACTCTGTTATCTTAAACCATTCGCCATGCTTCTTGTAGAGCTCCCAGCATAGCCAGCCTAACCCTGTAGTCATAGGATGCCTTATGTAGGCATCTATGTATCTGCGTAGGGGGGACTCCGGCGGACCTAGGTATCTATCGGAAGAGTATGGTGTCGCTAGGAAGATATACGGGATAGCGAACAGAACTATGGCGACTACAGCCGATACTAGTATCCTTCTCCTACTTGCTATCGAAAACTCTTCATCCTTACCTACGAATCTATGCGGAAACATCGGTTGTCTACGGATCCTCCACATATAAGCTGCTCCTCCTAAAGCTATCACTAAGCAGACTGTTATGACTATGGCGCAGCCGATCATCTGGAGTATGAAGCATATAGGGAAGACCGCCCAGCCATACGTTATTATACAACCTGGTATAGCGTAGGAGAGCATATGCATGAGGATACCTAAAGCTATACTAGCAGGGATATTCCAGGGATATTTCACTACCCTAACAAACCATGCTACGATGAGCATGAAGAAAGGTGTTCCAAATAGGAAGTTTACAGGGTTTATCATGAGTACACCTGGATCTCTTATGAGAAATCTGATAAGCTGACCTATCGCGTAACCCCAGTATGCCTCGAATGGCCCATAATATACTGCTGCGAAGGCTGGTATAGCAGGATCGAGAGTCATACCTGGCATAACTGGAACAGGTATGAGCGACGTAGCACCGGATAATGCTCCTATTATCGCTGCTCTAGTTACCCTTCTCGGTGTCCAGATTTCTATTCTTCTAGGGGTTTTTACAGACACGATTTAATTCTCATGATGAGAGTTATATAAGGCTATCGTCTACTAGTTAAGATAAATAGTATGAGCGATATTATAGTAGATATCAATAATGCTATAAATAGTATAGAATCTAAAGATATCACATTCGTACATCTAATAATTGAATTATCTACGAGGAATACTTCCTTCCTCTCTGAATTAAGCGATTCGACCACTACTTCATACCCACCTTTAGGAAGCTTGATAGAGGTTTCAGCGGAGAAGGCATAGAAGCCATAGGGTACTCGAAGCTTATCCACACTATATACGATCCAACCATACTCTACATCTGTAATGGAGATCCTCGCGTTGACTATAGGTATGATGCCTAGGTAGTTAACAAAGATAGATAACGTATAAACCTCGCAGGGTATCTTCACGATGCCGTAATCTTGAGCGGAGACTATACCCGAGTATACGGTGCGATTTCTCCATTCAACCTCGATGTAATAGATACCTTTCGGTATAGCTTCAGGGAGGAATCCTGATGAATTGGTAATCCCGGTATACAGGATCTCACCCTCTCTTCCTATCGTTACGGTCGCGTTTGCTATGGGTTCTCCTATCGAATCTACGCATAGGATCGAGATGAACCTATCCTCAAACTCGGCGTAGATTAGATGCACTCCGACTACCGCCAGCGATAGCAGGAGTAACGGTGCGGCAATCCTCCTATAGCATCCCAAACCCATACACACTCCACATATAGGCTAACAAACCTGTGAAAGAAGAGACGAATGCTATGAAGAATATATCGCTTCTACTGAAGGCTAGGCTTTTGATAGGTGTAGGTTTCTTGACCCCGAAAGCTCTGGATTCTATCGATAGACTCATACGTTCAGATAGGAGTATAGCTTCCCTGATAGAGGGGAAGACTATTGTGTATAGGGATCGAAACCCTTTAACCGGATCCCTATACGAGGACTCCCATCCTCTAGATCTTGCCGCATCTATTATTCCCTGGATCCTCTCGAGGAGGACTGGATAGAATCGAACACCCGTCATCACTATGAATGAGGCTTTATAGGGTAATATCCTCCCTACTATGGATACTATATCGGATATCGGTGTGGTATATGTTAGTAGGCATGCAGCTGTTACGGCTAAAGCTATCTTCATAGTAACCGTCGTACCCCATAGTAGACCAGCGTATGTGATAGCCGTATATCCTATGATAGGTGTCCCTCTAGGTGTAACCTCTAGTAAGACTCTACACCCATACTCCGGCGGTATCCTCCAAAGCTGCTCCGGGCTTGTGATCCAGAGCGATACGGTATATCCTCCGAGTAGGGAGCCTATATAAGCCCACCAAGCTCTCGAGAGCAGTTTACCCCATGGTACTTTAGATAGGTATCCTACCATAACTATCTGGGCTACTAGTATTATGAGCGGTTGAGGTTCTAGGTATAATGTGAATAGGAGCGTGCAGCATGCAAACCATATAGCTTTCGCGATAGGATTTAACCTATGGATAACAGTATCCTTAGCTTCATATTCGAGTAGAACCATCCGTACCTCCCCCTAACGTATGCATTATGTAGCGGTGCATATCCTCGACGGATAGTATATCTCCTGGTATACCATACTCAGATAGCATCTGACTCAGCCTTGTTATCTGAGGGGGTTGAACCCATGTCGATCGCAGAATCTCTAGTCTAGAGAATACGTATCTGGGGGTGCCGTCGAGGATTATCCTACCTTCACGCATAACTATAACCCTAGTAGCGAACCTAGCGACGAGCCCCATCTCATGCGTAATCATGATTATAGTCTTCCCCTTCCTCCTCAGATCATCTAGGAGTCTGCATATATATGTAGATTCTATCCAATCCTGACCTGTAGTAGGCTCGTCGACCACTATAATCTTCGGATCCATAGCTATAACGGATCCCAGTACTACACGGAACTTCTTCCCCCTATCGAGGGAGGCTGTAACGCTATCTCCATAAGCTTCCAATCCTAAGATTCTTAGGATCTCCTCAACTCTATCCTCCACATACTCCTCGGGGAACCCCATATTCCTAAGACCGAACCCTATCTCTTCCTTAACAGTTGCGAAGAAGAGCTGTTGTTCAGGTATCTGGAAGACGTAGCCGATCTTCCTAACTATCTCCTTCATCCTAGCTTTCCTTAGATCTAGGCCATCTACAACTACTTCCGTATACCTATCTCTAGGTTTCAATAATCCGCATAGACACTTAGCGAGCGTAGTCTTCCCAGAACCGTTCTGCCCTATCAAAGCTACAAACTCTCCGCTATAGATATCGAGGTTTATATCGTGGAGGGCTTTAACACCGCCAGGATAGGTATGCGATAACTTTCTAACCCTGATTATAGGTTCTTCAAGCTTATCGAGCGGCGCGTATATATCCTTCCTAGATGGAGCGGTACGCCTCCCCTTAAGCATCTCGGCTATACGTCTAAACGCTTCATCAATATCTATAGCTAGATCCCCACTCCACATGCCGTCCATCCTCAACATCATCGAAAGCTTCGAGACATCCGGTATACGTATACCGATATGTTCGAGTATATCTACCTCCTGTAGAACATCCCTACAACTTCCATCCATAACTACCTCGCCTCTATCCAATACTACGATCTTATCGGCAAGCCCGACGACCTCCTCCGCATCGAAGCCTGATAGAACTATTGTTATGCCATACCTCCTATTCAAATCCTTGAGGACGGAGAGAACCCTCATACTGCCTAGGGGATCGAGCATAGAGGTAGGTTCATCTAAAGCTATAACGTTAGGCATCATCGAGAGAACACCAGCTATAGCGAGGCTCTGCTTCTCACCACCAGAAAGATTGTATGGATTCCTATACCTTAAAGCTCCGAGTCTCGTTGCATCCAGAGCGAAATCAACCCTTTTCAGAATCTCATCCTTAGGTAGACCGAGGTTCGACGGCCCGAAGGCAGCATCCTCCCATACGGTGAACGAAACTATATGCGCTTCAGGATCATCCATAACCACACCTACATACATCGCTAACTCGTAGAGCGGATATTCCCTAGTATCCAAACCTTCGATTAAAACGCATCCTTTAAGCTCACCTTTAACATAATTCGGAATAACTCCACTCATAGCATATATCAACGTAGTTTTACCCGCCCCAGTCCTACCGAGAACCGCTGTAACCTCACCCCTCCTAACCTTCAGATCTACATTCTTCAACGCAGGCTTCTTAGACCCCTCATAAGTAAAGGTAACATCCTCTAAAATTATCGGGTAATTCTCATGTATCGATACCATCAAACAATCTATGATATACTAACCTTTCCGCCTAAAAACTTTATACTACAACGATAGAGAGATGATGATAGACCCCTAGGTATAGACTCTAGATAGGAAGATCGAGAAAACTAGACCCCTATCGCCGCTTATAAACGAAAAGCTTTAAACATCCCCAGGTATATCCTCTGATCCAATCTAGGATGTTAACAGAGGGCTTTCCAGGTTAACCAGTATTTCAAGCTATCTTAACCAAGTATTTCGATGCATTCCTTAACGTTACGCTCTCCTCGAGTTTATACCGTAATTCGGTAGGCGTTAAAGGTATTAGATCTAAGCCTCGCGCTATACTGCCTCCCATGCTATCCTATAGAGGATCTCCAACCTATCCTTGAACGATATCCTCTCGAAATCCCTAGATACGACCATTAGATCTATATCGCTCATTTTAATCCATAAACCCTTTGCATAGCTTTCGAAATAAGTAGACGCTGTCCAACCTAAACCTTCTAGATACAGCTGAAATAAGCTTTCCTAGATCTCCAGACATATCCCCAGGTATACCTTCTAACGTAGCTTAAAACCTCCTCTGCAAGCTTTAAAGCTCTCTCAGCTTCCAACTTATCTACAGATTCGCCTGGTAAACCGTTAGCAGCATCCGGATAACTGTCAACCATATAGTACCTGTTCAGTGTATAGAGTTGATCTTCGAGATTCCTATCCAACGCGAAACCAGATTCCTTAAGTAAGGTATAGAGCTCTGTAACCGTATAGATCTTCGGCGGATCCCCCCTCCCAACTACGAAAAAAGAGTCTTCAAAACTTTCTCGACAGCTTGATGAGCAAAAAATGCTACCCTAAAATACCTACCTCTAACTAGAGCAAACCTCGCATCTAACAGATCATCCTCAGCAGCTCTAAACCATAGAGAGACCTATCCTCACATCCGATAACCCTATAACATTAAGGTTTACGATTAGACGGATAATTATTAGGAGATAACTACTTGATCCTCTAGGACGCCAGTATATATTTAGGGATCGCCGGTTAACATCGATTCAACCGATTTTAGATTTGAAAGTTATCCTATTATAGCCTTGATTCTCTTAGATAGATGTCTAGGTAGATTTCAGTCTTCAAGGCATCTCTTTAGGTGCGGTAATCTATATTTAATCCATGTATAGCCGCCTTTAGTTAACGTATATTTAATCTCATATTTCGTCGCCGTTATATGTGCATCGTATACAACATCTGCATCGAAGTCTACTAGAGTCCTCCTTCGATTCGCTTATCTCTATAACTTTATGAAACATTAAGAATTCGTTACGCAGCACATCACCGATCGTTACCTTATCTCCAGTAGCCGTTTCCCCATCGTAGAATTTCTTTAGAGATAAATCTTCGCAGATATAGCTTAAACTTCTGGCAATCCTAACTACCCCCTCCATCTTACGAGCAATATTATCGAGCACGATATGACCTTAGAGCAGGATAGATTTAAAATAGCGTATACATATAGTAGGGTTAAACGACCTACTATATTTTAATAAGCTTCGATCTTTGAGCATATAGTTGGAGTTTATCTTTTGTAGTGACATGTATTTCGAACGGATCCTTTACACCGTTAGACCACATTTCTGCTAGGATTAGCTCCGGCTTCACTTCCGTGACTACGAGTATATCGATATCGCTCGATAGGATATATCTACCCTCTGCTACACTACCGAATAGGTAGACCTCAGATCTATCATCCAACTTCCTCGCTACTTCGAGGATCTTCCTCAGATATTTATCTAGATTCTGAAATATATGCCTTCTATACGCTGCTTCTTCGATCAACAACTCCCCCCACAACATCCATCACCCTATCGACAACCTCCTTAAGTCTCTCCACCTCTTCTCTCGTGAATTCTCTCACGATATACCTTGAAGTTATATACGCATCTTCGAGCGCCGCCAACTCTACGGCATATATCTTAACTAATCCATCCATCATTTCATCTTCAGTGATCCTAGCGATGATATCCAAGAGCCTCCTTAAACTATGAGTAGCCGGGTAATCCACACCAAGTCTGAGGAGCATAGCTTTAAGATATAGCTGGAGCGATTGTTCGATGCTAAACGTAGCTAGATCAAATAACCCCCTCTCCATCTGGATAACAGACGTCTCATAGAAGCCTCTA
>JAWCGL010000040.1:0-8507 GCA_038857155.1 Bathyarchaeia archaeon | reverse complement strand
GAGATATCGGGTATAGTCAGGGTTTACAGGCTATCTAAGGATAGATTCAAAGTAGAACTCGTATCCAGGGGTTAACGGAACCAACCCTCAAGCGTCCTACTCCTACCTATAGTTTTCAGATTCTCTGCTATACTACTAACGGCTTTGGTAACTCTATCCTCGTTGAAATCTCTCTCCCCGCATAGGAAATCCACCACCCCCCTAGCATCCGGCCGCCCCCATTCAAGCTTATAGTCGCTACGTACCTGCGGTTCTAGGAATATCTTCCTTATCTCGTCTACCGGTATCTGCTGCTGTACACCTAGGATTCTAAGTACAGATTTAGCATCGTTATACCGTTTCACGTAGTCTAAAGCCTTCTTAGGACCTACACCTTTAACGCCTTCTGGATAATAGTCTGTCCCGACTAGTATAGCTATATCTATAAGCTGCTCCCTCGATAGATCTAAGGTGGATAGAACATCATCTAGCGATATGAGTTCAGGCTCCACCTCGACGTATACATCCTTACCTGGAAGCTTCCTCCTACCGACTACGCTTAGATTTCTAACAACCCTTACAGCTCCAAATAGTAGTGCATCGTGATCCTGACTTACGGCAGCCCATGCATCACCCCTTATAGTCATCCAAGCCGCTTGAGCTTCACCCTCAGATGGAGCATCTACATATGGTATTCCCAGAAGCTTGAGAAGCCTCTTAGCATCTTCAGCCATATAGTCTTTAAGGGTAGCTGAAGCTTGAGCATACTTTCTCGCAGCTTCGTAATCATCTCTACTTAAAGCTTCCTCGTACCTAACTATAGCTTCCTCCCTGATAGTTCTCCTCCTCTTTATCTCAGCTTCCTTCAACGCTGGAGGCACCCCGTCGAATACGTATACAGGCTTTATACCCGCCTCTACGAATCTAGCAGTCCTGTAGAGGAGACCCGAAAGATGGCTTGTCACCCTCCCCTCACTATCCTTCAACGGCTCACCTCTAGGTCCACGGATAGTCGCTAGGAACTGGTATAACGCGTTATAGGCGTCTATCGCTAGAACTCTGCCTCTAAGAGCATCCCATCCCACTACCCTCCTAGGTATTATATCACCTAGGTTTACACCCATCCCCGCTATGATTCTTCGTTAACCTTAGATTAAACGCTTTCGGCTTCCACAGAGATAGCGGTATCGTACATCTTATAGGTGTCTACTTAGCAGCTATACTACGGTTAGATTTATCTAGCTTCTAAGCGATCATATCATTGAGCGTTGAGTTAGTATCACACTAGTATGAGGGTTAGAGGTTTTGTACGCTATCGAATCTAGAAATCTTAGAAAGATCTATAGGACTAGGAAGCGTAGGGGTTTATTCAGATCTGAACCTGAATCGGTAGAAGCCTTAAAGGGTATAAGCTTCTCCGTTAAGTACGGTGAGGTTGTAGGCCTCCTCGGACCTAATGGCGCAGGTAAAACTACTACGATAAAGATAATATCAACCCTCCTCCTACCTGATGATGGGGAGGCTTACGTAGAAGGGTTTAACATAGTCAGCGAAGCTATAGAGGTTCGTAAGAGGATAGGGCTATTGTTAACCGTCGAGAAGGGATTCTACGGTAAGCTAACTGGATGGGAGAACCTAGAGTATTTCG
Organism: Bathyarchaeia archaeon; assembly: GCA_038857155.1. GTDB lineage: Archaea > Thermoproteota > CALKCG01 > B24 > DRYS01 > DRYS01. The sequence goes on along the minus strand of JAWCGL010000040.1, from coordinate 6,880 downwards.
GCATCCTTTACGGTTTGAATCGTAAGGATCTAGAAGCTAAGCTAAACTATCTATTTAAGCTTCTCGAACTCGATAAGCTTGGAGGAGTCGATAGGCTCTTCGAAGAATTCAGTCTAGGTATGAAAGCTCGTCTAGGTCTCGCTAGAGCTCTCCTCAAAGATCCGCCGATACTCCTACTTGATGAACCTACGTTAGGTTTGGATCCTCCGAGCGCTGTGAAGATACGTAACCTAGTGAGGGATTTAGCTAAGGAAGGTAAATCGATACTCTACACTACGCATAATATGTTCGAAGCAGAGATAGTATGCGATCGCATACTATTCATAGATCGAGGTTCGATCGTAGCTGAAGGATCCCCATCTGATCTTAAGGATCGTATACCTAAACTTAGAAGCCTAAAGATTACAGTGAAGGGGGGTGATCCATCCCAGATTCTATCCAGCCGAGGTTTAGAATACCACATTAATCGTATCAGTATGGATCTATTCGAAATAGATATTAAGACGCATGATCCGGTCGAAGCGTTAAACTCTATATTACCTCTCCTTACCGTTAGAGGCTATAGTATAATCTCGTTTAAGATAGAAGAGCCGACTCTAGAAGATGTCTTCCTATACTTCTATAGGAGGTCTCGTTAGATTCTATGGGTTTTCTAGATCTTCTAGGAGCGGAAACAAAGTTTATGTATGCGGATATCCTGAGAAGGAGATCTCTATTCTTTGCGATCTTAGCCTACCCATATATGCTTATGGCATTCATACTCCTGATAGGTTCATCTATAGGTTCGCAGAGCTTTTTCGAAGAGAGAATCGGTTTAACACCTGTCATATTCCTAGTTACGAACGGCTTCATCTTGATGTCTATGCTAAGCGTAGTGGATGATATTCTTTGGAGACCGATCCTCGACGAATTCATAGGAACTATAGCATACGTGATATCCTCCCCTACCTCTAGATTGAAGCATTATCTAGCGATACCGATACCTAGGCTTCTACTAGTATTTTTAAGCGGGGTTACAAGTATAATACCAGTCTTCATCTACTACTATGGATATACGGGGTTGGTAGAGGCGTTGATAATACTGCTTATGACGATGTTAACATCGATCTCCACGATACCTGTGGTAATGTTCCTCATAGGCGTAATATACGGTTTAGGTGGGGGTATCTGGAGGGTTACGAATATAATCCGTCCCATCCTGTTAATATTCACAGGTGTATATTATCCTAGAAGGTTCATGCCGTTTATAGGGCAGATAATCTGCTACGCTATGCCTCAATCGCATATGGTAGAAGCGATCCACCTACTACTCTCAGCTCGGTATCTAGACTCCGTCTTCATAGATATACTCTCTCTCGTAGGTATAGCTACGATCCTCCTAATAGTATACTCACCTTTAAGCTATAGGAGTATACACTTCTGGGAGTATACTAAGGTGAAGGAGGGTGTGAAAACCTGATAGAATTTATTAAAACTCTCCTCAAACTATATATCGCAAGAGAACTCGTCAGAGGGCGTGGATTGATCGTAGGCCTACTCGGTATAGCTGTATGGCTATCGCTATTCACGGCGCCTATAACATTATTCAGACCATTAGATACACCTATCGGATATGTATCTGCCAATATATTCCTAAGCGTGATTGTTTTCCTCTCATATTCTCTAGCGACGTGGGATTGGGCTTCAGAGTTGAAGAGTATAGCGGTCACAGGTGTACTCGAATATATGTTGACATCCGGTAGAAGTATACTTACTATCTATATCGGTCTGATACCTGTTTCAACCGTATGGCTGATACTATCGCTAATAACGGTGTACGCTATCTTCTCATTCCTCTCCATCCCCCCAGTCTTAGCCATCTATTCGCCGCTGTTTTTAGCTATAGGTATTCTATCGTTTCTACAAGTTCTAGTAGCTCACACGATAATACTGGGTGGTACGATACTTTCGACAGGTATAAGCGGCCCTGTTATGGAGGTACTTGGATGGATCCTACCTATAGTTACAGGCGGGTTTACACCTATATCAAGTATGCCTCCACCATTACAGATCATAGCTCTATCGACACCGTACAGCTACCCTGTAGAGCTGCTGAGATACGCTATCCTAGGTGTAGAGATGGTGTTTCCCCTCAACCTAATGATACCTATGAGTCTAGTATACAGCCCCCTCTTCCTTCTATCGAGTATACTCTACTTTAGGCATGTAATCCGGAGGATGATGGTTGAAGGTATTAGATCGATCAGTATATATTGATGGTTATAGGAGTAAAAGTTATGATTCTCTCACCGTATATATAGGTTGGGTGGATATGTATGTCGGTTAGGATAGAGGTTATCGGTATAGAGGTGCCTGAAGGTTGCAGCATCATAATAGGTATAACGCATTTCATAAAATCTGTCGAGGATATCTATGAAGCCGTAAAATCCTCGACACCAGATGTAGAGTTTGCAGTAGGCTTCTGCGAAGCTTCAGGTCCATGCCTAGTGAGGGTTGAAGGTAATAGCGAAGATCTTAAACGTAAAGTTGGTGAGCAGGCTTTGAAGCTTGGTGTGGGTCATAGCTTCATAGTGTATCTTAGGAAAGCTTACCCAATAAACGTTCTGAACGAGCTTAAAAGAGTTCCAGAGGTATGCTCGATCCTATGCGCTACAGCTAACCCTGTACAAGCGGTGGTAGCTGAAACCGAGCAGGGTCGAGCGATACTAGGCGTGGTAGATGGCTTCAAATCTAAAGGTATAGAAACCGATCAGGATAGGGAGTCTAGGAAGGCATTCCTTAGAAGGATAGGATATAAGCTTTAAATCTCTCATCGATGTAGAGAATATTTAAAGGTGGAATCTAGTTGGCTAAAGTATCCAATCTCAAGGTGCAATGCCCCTGCGGACGTGAGATAAACCATCCATCGGAATATAAGCTTCTACTCCTAAAGCTGGAGATGAAGGAGATCGATATACTATGCCCGAACGATGTATGCTACCTTAGAGAGCTAGGTTACGTAAAGTTCGATGTTAAAGGCTCTAGGCTGCTATTTAAGGAGGCGGTCTTCTATCCGCCCTTCGTTACATGGAATGCAAGCCAGTTTGGAAGCGAGAAAGCTGAAGAACTCCTTAAAACCCATCTAAAGATCCTAGTATCGGAAGTTATGGATTGGCCTAGGATTAAAGATACATACTTCCGCTACTATACGGCATCAGGTGAGAGGAGAGAGGAATCGCCGCCGGAAGGATCTGGGGTATAGAAAGATAGGAAACATATCCCTTCAGATAGCATCCCTATCGTATTTATCTTACACGAATCCCACCATCTATTCTTTCACTATGAAATCTTCAGCTCTAGGCGGCTCCGGGGATAATCCCTTCCTAGTCCTTATCTCTGCTATTATAGCTTTCTGCATCGATGCTGGTACTGGAGCCCATCTAGAGAAGCTTAGAGACCAGAATGCTTTACCGCTAGTAGTAGATCTCATAATCTCTGCTAGATCGAAAGTCTCAGCCGCAGGTATCTCGCCGATAATCCTAGCTAGATAGGCATCCTGCGATAAGCTTACCACCTGTCCACGTCTACCGGTTATAATCCTGATAACGTTACCGACCATATCTAGAGGTGTCTTAACCTCTATACGCATGATAGGTTCCAGTATCGTCGGGTTTGCTGTGAGCATAGCCGCGTATATAGCCTGCCTTACAGCCGGTATTATCTGCGCTGGCCCCCTATGAGCTGGATCTGAGTGTAGCTCTGCATGGCTCAATACAACTTTAACGCCTCTTACATACTCTCTACAGAGGGGTCCATCATCCATAGCCGATATGAAGCCTGAGATTATGTAATCTATAGCTTCGTTCAAATACTGTACACCCTTAGTCCTATCTACCAGTATGCATCCATGTTGATCTATAGATAGAGTATTCCTAGCATCGTCGGCATTCCATCCGGCGTCCCTTAAGATCTTCGTCTTCACCCTCCTATCGAGTTCATCATGCAATTCTCCACTCATAATCTTATCTATAACTTCAGGTTCAAGCGGCTCTACGCTTATGAACACCCTATTATGCTTGTTAGGCGATTTACCCATGAACGGGCCTGCAGTACCCTTGATATTCTCCCTATAGATTATGGTGGGTTTCGATACGATTATCTCTATACCCGTCTTCTGTATAAGCGTCAGCGCTATCTCTATATGGACTTGGCCTAAACCTGATATCAAGTACTCGCCGCTCTCCTGATCTATATGCGTTACAAGGTTCGGATCCTCTATGGAGAGCCTTCTAAGGATATCTACAAGTTTAGGTAGATCCCTGCTATACTTAGGCTCTATAGCGACCGTTATAACGGGTTCGGTCACATACCTTACAGTCTCGAAGGGTACTATATCCTGTGTACTAGATATAGTCTCACCAGCCCTAGCCTCATCTAAACCTAGCAGTGCCGGTATGTTGCCTGCAGATAGGCTTCCCACTATCTCCCTCCTAGGACCCATGTATATGCATACCTGCTGTACGCGGCTCCTCCTCCTAGCTCCCACCAGGTATACTTCGCTACCCTCGTTGAAGGTTCCAGAGAATAGTCTACCGGTAGCTACGACACCTGCATGCGGATCAACCGTTATATTGGAGACGCACATAACGATGGGGCCATCATCATCGCATGAAAGCATAGCTCTACCTACCGGGCTATTAAGATCCCCCCTCCATATCTTGGGTATCCTTATCTTCTGCGCATCCACAGGGTTCGGGATATGCCTTATAACCATCTCCAGTATAGCTTCATGAAGCGGTATATCCCTAGCCAACTCATCAGCCTTCCCCCTCCTATAAGCCTCTACTATATCTGAGAATCTAACACCCTTCTTCATAGCTATATCCAGCGTGAACCCCCATCTATCCCTAGCGGAGCCGAAGGCAACCTGGTTCAGAGCGGGGTTAACCTTCCAGCTAGATCTGAATTCAGGTTCAGCGTAGATCTCGATGAGATTATTGAAATCCTTTATTATATTCATCAGAGTCTCCTGGATAGCATTCGGTTCTAGCTTAAGCTCGTTTATCAATCTATCGATCTTATTTATGTAGAGTAGTGGTCTAACCCTCTCCTCGAGTGCTTGTCTAGTAACGGTTTCCGTCTGAGTCATAACACCTTCGACTGCATCTACGACTACTATAGCTCCATCTATAGCTCTCAAGCTCCTCGTAACTTTACCTGTAAAGTCGATGTGTCCAGGTGTATCTATCAGGTTTATGATATATGGCTTACCTTCAAGCTCGTAGTATAGGCTTATATTAGCTGCTTTAATCGTCATCTGCCTCTTCTGCTCCTCTTCCATATAGTCTAAAGCTAATGCTTTACCAGCTACGGTAGGCGATAGGAGTCCGGCTGCAGCAAGAAGGCTATCCGTCATCGTAGTTTTGCCATGATCGACGTGAGCTATTATACCTATATCTTCCGGGGGTGAAGAACCTCCTTTCACCCCTTTCGGATCTGACTCTTATCCTTAACTATACCTAATACCTCTGCTACACTCTTATACCTTCCGGGCATATTGAGTATCTCCTCCATTCATAGATTCTCTAAGCATTAGAGCATACTCATACTTCTATAAACATTTCTCTGCAGTATTCAGCAGAAAAGTTATAAAGGTTTCCCCGCCTCTGCTTTCATTGCTATGAGTAGTGAGAAGATACCTCCAGCCGTACAGGAGCAGCTCGTAAGGGTTCAACAGCTTCAACAAACGTTTCAAGCTGTAGTTGCTCAGAAGCAGCAGCTGGAAGCTGAGCTTATAAGTATAGAGCAGGCTTTAGAGGAGTTGGAGAAGCTTCCAGATGATGCTACAGTGTATAAGGCTGTAGGACCTCTATTGATAAAGGTTAGTCGTAGCGCTATGGTAGCGGAGCTTAAGGAGAAGAAGGATCTACTAGATATGAGAATATCAGTTCTATCTAAGCAGGAGGAGAGGACTAGGGAGAAGCTTATAGAAGCTCAACGTAAACTACAAGCGCAGATTCAAGGTTTAACATAGATCTAGCAGATTCGCTAACTAAAACTTATATCGTACGTAGATCCTTCGGGATAGATATACAGTAGGATTAGATAGCATTTGGAGGATCTACTTTGCACCATATAGTTAGTATCAGGGATTTATGGTTTAGATATAGAGGATCTGATGAATGGACTCTTAGAGATATAGATCTAGATATAGAGAGGGGCGAGTTCGTAGTAATAACTGGTAGGAGTGGATGTGGTAAGACTACTCTATGCCGTTGTCTTAACGGTTTAATTCCACAGTTCTATGAAGGGGAGCTTAAAGGATCCGTTACGGTAGCCGGATTGGATGTTACTAGAATCCCAGTTGCACGTATAGCATCTATAGTTGGCATGGTGTTTCAGAACCCGTCAAGCCAGCTCTTCATGTTAACAGTCGAGAGGGATGTAGCATTCGGACCAGAGAATCTAGGATTACCTAAGGATGAGATTCTTCGAAGGGTTAATTGGGCTCTAGATATGCTGGGTATATCTGATTTAAGATTTAGATCTCCTCACGAGCTTTCAGGTGGTCAGCAGCAGAGGGTTGCTATAGCTGCTATACTAGCTATGCAGCCTCAGATTATAGTTTTAGATGAGCCTACAGCCTACTTAGATCCATACACGTCTCTATCTATATTCAATCTACTCAAAGAACTTAATACTAAGCTCTGTTTGACTGTTATACTCGTAGAACATAAACTTGAACTAGTAGCTAGTTTAGCGGATAGAGTTATAGTTATGGATAAGGGATGTATAGTTTTAGATGGCAGTCCTAGAGAGATCTTCGTGAAGGATCTATCAGTCTACGGTCTCAAACCTCCATCGATACCTAGATTATTCCTTAAGCTATCGGGGTATGGCT
>JAWCGL010000039.1:0-8656 GCA_038857155.1 Bathyarchaeia archaeon | reverse complement strand
AGGTTCCGGAGGATATCGAAGGATTCGATGAGGGATGCGAGGTCGAGGTTAACCTATACGGGTCGGTGTCTCAGTTTGACCGAACGTAGAATCTATCGTAGGCTAGTCTCGGTGGACGATGTTATACCGATACTAGAGAGCTATCGTCCTCTAAAGCCTCTAGGAGAGTTGGAGCTTCCTCTAAGCGAAGCTTTAGGTAGGGTTTTAAGCCGTAACGTGTACGCTAAGGTAAACTACCCTCCGTATACGCGTTCGCTTATGGATGGCTACGCAGTCTTAAGCGAAGACCTTGTAGGTGTATACGAGGATAAGCCTAGAAGGTTGAAGCTTGTAGGCCGTGTATCTGTAGGTGAGACTAGCGTTCTGAGGATGGGTAGGGGTGAATGTGTAGAGGTATCTACAGGTGCTGTTATACCTTACCCTGCCGACGCTGTAGTCCCTGTGGAGTATACGCATACAGAGGGTAACCATGTATCATTCTATAGGGGTGTAGCTAGAGGTGAGAATATCGATCATATAGGGTCGGATTTCTCTGAAGGTGAGGTTGCAGCTTGGAGGGGCGAAGTAGTTACACCTCTACTAGCATCTATGCTAGCCGCTCTAGGTGTAGATAGGGTTTACGTGTATAAGCCTGTAAGGGTCGGTATACTACCAACCGGGGGTGAGCTTAGAAGTCTAGGTGAACAGCTGGATTACGGCTGCTTATACGATTCTAACTCTCAGCTAGTATACGGTTACGCTAAACTCATAGGCGCTGAGCCTAGGATATACGAGAGAGCTTTAGACGATGAGAGGGATATAGAGGATAAGCTTTGGAGGGCGGTAGGGGAGAGCGATCTAGTGGTTACGATAGGAGGTACGTCTGCAGGTTTAGAGGATCTCGTCTATAGAGTCCTATCTAGGCTCAACCCAGGCTTGGTAATCCACGGTGTCAGGGAGAAGCCTGGTAGACCGCTAGCTGTAGCCGTCCACGGCGATAGGATAGTGTTAGGGCTACCCGGCTTCCCTTTATCATGCCTCCTAACGGTGAACCTATACCTCCTACCTATACTAGCTAGGCTTCAAGGCTTCAGATCGTACGAGCATAGGTATATCGATGCACGTATACCGTTACCGGTTAGAGGGGAGCCTGGTATAAGGGTGTTCATACCGGCTGTACTAGTGGAGCGTGGAGGATCTATGACTGCATACCCGCTACCAGGGCATAGCGGTAGGATATCCTCTCTAAACCTTGTAGATGGATATATAGTCGTACCTGAAAGCTTAGAGTATGCTCCGCAGGATTATATTTTGAAGGCTCTAGTGAACCCGTTCTGGAAGCCTTTCGATGTGAACGTTATGGGTAGCCATGACCCGCTACTACAATATATGGTAGGCTATATAGCTTCATCCGAGAATATACGTATGCTTAACGTAGGTAGTATGGCTGGGCTGCATACCGTTAAGATGGGGGTAGCGGATATGGCTGGAGTACATCTACTAGACTATGAGACTGGAGAGTATAATGTACCGTTCGTTAGGAGGCTAGGATTGAAGGATGTACTGCTCGTTAGAGGCTACCTACGTGAGCAAGGCTTCGCATACAGGAGAGATACCGCTCAGATATCTTCCATAGGCGATATAATCGATAGAGGTTTAAGCTTCGTTAACAGGAATCCGGGTAGCGGTACTAGGATCCTAGTAGATATACTACTAGAGAGGGAGGCTAGGAGGAGAGGGTTAAGCTTAGATGAGCTGAAGGCTATGGTTAGAGGATACAACTTCGAAGTGAAAACTCATGAAGCCGTAGCATACCTGGTATCTAAGGGTATAGTAGATGTAGGTGTAGCCGTCAGGTATGTAGCGGAGAGATACAACCTAGCTTTCACCCATATAAACTATGAAAGGTACGATCTAATAGTTAGGAAAGATTCGGTGGAGAAGAAGATTGTTAAGCAGCTTATAGATCAGATAGGTGAATTAGCATCGAGATTTACAGAGTATTTCCCAGGATACAAAGTAGATGAAAAGATAGGGGAGAAAACTGAATTCTAGGCATAGTTCTATCCGAAAATACCTAATGTAAAGCTCTATACAACGTTTAGATGGGTATACAGCAGCTTCTAAACCCTTATGGCGTAACTCTATCTAATAACGGTTAGAGTAAGTGTACATATCAAAGCTGTATCTAGGTAAACTGAACCTAGAAGGATAGTTTTAGTTTATATATCCAGCTATAGGTTACTCTATGGAGAAAGCCGGAGAGGAGTGTGTATAGATGTTTAAAGCGTTAGAAGGTTAATGCTATTCATGGTTATAGAAAGCTAGAATCGGTATTTCGTGGAAACGTTTCATCCCTAATCCTATGACTGTTTCTCTGAGGGTTAATAGGTAGATCGCATGTAGCATCGTATTCGATCTCTAAATCTTCTCGTATCATCTTAGTCGTTGAATTAGATCCAGATTGGGCATAGGATAAAAAATTTATATGTTAACAGTGTTTTTTTTAGTGTGAAGCGTAAAGCTTCTCTAAGGGATGTGGTAGAGGAGGTGTTCAGCGAGGCTTTATCTTCAGGGTTTAGTAGGGATTTCTATCTAGTCTTCACCTTCTATATAGGTAGAGGGTTGGGTGGGGATCTATTCGAGGTTTTCTTAGAGGATCCCGCCCGTGTTTATAGTAGGGTCGAGGAGATCTACGGGTTTGGAGCTGTATTCATATTCAGAGCTATATACAACTATATTAGAGCTAGGGTGGAGCTGGATCTATCCTTCGATAGATTCCTAGATATCGTTAAAAGTGGCGATAGAGAACCTCTCAGGAATCTATTCTCTAGGTTATCTGAGGCTGGTAGACGCTGCAATCCATGCATACCGGATAATCGGGAGGCTGGATGATGCCTATCAAGCTTACTCCTACAGGTTTAGATGGGTTCGATAGTATTCTAGGAGGCCTTCCTAGAGGTGGGTTGATAATATTAGCCGGGCAGGCTGGCACTGGTAAAACTATACTCTCGGCTAAGATCCTCTACGAAGGAGCCTACAGGTATGGTGAGCCTGGAGTCTACGCTAGCTTCGCAGAGGATAAACATAGATTCTACTCCAATATGAAAGGCTTAGGCTTAGATTTCGAAGAACTCGAGAGAAGTGGGCGTTTCGCATACCTAGATCTGATAACTGTCGGTAGACTCGGAGTATCTAGCGTAGCCGAGCTTATAATCGATATAGTCGATAAGCTGAAGGCGAAGAGGCTCGTAGTAGATTCGTTCTCAGCTATAGCGCATACCTTTAAAGATGAAGCCGAGCTGCGTATACTCGTTCACAGCATACTATCTAGGATCTGTAAAGATTTAGATTGCACCACCATACTCGTAGAGGAGGTTCCTATGGGAACTATGCAGGTCGGGTTCGGTGTTGAAGAATTCGTAGCAGACGCTGTAATAGTTCTTACGAGAAGGTTTTTCGATGAAAGACTTCTGAGGCGTCTCAAGGTAGTTAAGCTGAGAGGAGTAGAGCTTGGAGAGAATAGGCTCATCTTCACGTTAAGCAGCGGGGTTAGGGTATGCTCTCCATTTAAGCATCCTAGGCAGGAGGGATTTAAGCTTGCACCACCTCCGAAGGATCCATCGGAAGAGGTATATTCCACAGGTATAAGGGATCTAGATAGAGTTATAGGAGGATATACCAAGGGTTCTACTATAATCTTAGAGGTGGATCCTAAAGTAGAAGATGATGTTTACGAGTTAAGCTTACTACTCCCGCTAGTATACAGCTTCATGGATAAACGTAGACCGGTCATCATTGTCCCATCGCTGAATACAACGTTCAAAGATGTTATATCTTATGGTAGGTATATCGGATATTCGAGCGAGGAAGCTAGGGAGCTATTAAGAGTAGTAGATGTAGGTTCAAGGAGGGAGAAGTTTGAGCATCCACTTCTAATCACGCTTGAGGGGAGGGATATCGATAAAGACTACGATACTATCATGGAGTATCTACGTAGTTTTATGGAGGGTAAGCAGCCCCCGCTCGCTATGGCTGGGTTAGATACTTTAATCGCTAACTATGGAGTCGAAAACTCTATCAGAGTGATTAATCTAAGTATACGTGAGACTCGGATAGTTGGGGGTTTAAATATCGTTATCGTGAAGCCTATACATCCAAGGATAGCTGAAGCCCTCCCGTCGATATCCCGTATACATCTGAAGCTTAGTAGGGAGCATGGAACATACATACTCTACGGTGTGAAACCTAGAACCGGGCTATACGCTCTAGATGTTGATACATCTAGAGGCTACATAGAGACTAAGCTGACGCCTATCAGATAGTCTAGGATACTACCTCCCATGGTAGTCTCCAGTGTACTAGACTTGGTATCCCTCCATATCTTTCGCTATCGGCTATAGTGAAGTATGCCTCCAACGGTTTACCTCTTCTTAGAAGCTTCACAGCTATCTGGTTCCACCCGCTTCTAAGCCTTGCATCCGTATAGTTCGATCCATCTCCTCTATAGCTTGGTCTTAAAGGTACAGGTCTAACTGTTTCGTGGATTAGCTCCCCGTTCAGCCATAGCTTCATACTACTGTTATTCGGTACACCTATCCTAACCATAGGCTCGGATGGGGAGTATATGAAGTGTCTCAGGTAGATTATGCCAGGCTTCCCCTCGAAGAGCCGCTCTACTTCAAGCTTATTTTCAGACCATAACTCTATCCTCCACCCTTCGCCTATATCGTACCGGTTTACATCACCTTCCGGCGGTAGATATGCATCTATCGATAGATCCCCGTGGAATACATCGGAAACCAGCCATACATATCCTCCTACAAAGTCTACAGGTATACCTATCACTCCAGGCCTACCATCCACCGTAACATCTACCAGGCACCTATTAGACGATCCTATACTACCGCTGCAAGCTTTAACAGTGAATATATGGTCTATGATACCCCTACCCGGTAGGTTTACATCTATGGGCTTCTGCGGATCTACGATCCATCCACTCGGTACGTATACTTTGATTCCAGCTGATATAGGGATAACTCTCAGATTCTCTATAGATAACTTAAACTTTGTAGGTTTACCTGGTAGTATAGCCGGCCCGTCGATATAGGTTGCATAGACCTTTATACTGGTAGAATCGAATTCGATCCTATCGTAGGGTATCCTCCATAGACTCTCGACGCCTTCCAGCCTAGACTTTATTATCTCCTCCGCATCGTCGAAACAGTCTAGATAGGATATCTCGATAGGTGCATCGAAGTATGATAGAACCCTCCTACCTATACGGCATACCTCGTCTGTAAGCTCCATCAGGCTTGGTGGTATATGTATATTCGCTATACCGCTACTAACAGCTATAGTATCCCCTAGAGGCTCCACCCACTTCTCAGGCAGCCCGCTCCTACCATATATTATACCCCATATAGATCCGACCGTAGCTCCCGTACAATCCGTATCCCATCCGCAGTTCACAGCTTTACATATGGCGTCGCCGAAATCTTCACCGTATAGCAACCCTATAGTCTGGAATCCAAGGTTTATAGGGGAATACTGCGCTATAGGACTATACGCAGAGCTCTTAACAAGTTCGCGTGCCCTCCTCCAATCCGCTCCATCTAGGTATGCTTCTAGAGCAGTCCTTATAGCTTTAGCAGTCATAGAATCTTCTGGTATAGCTTTCAGACATATCTCTACGAGTCTAACTCTATCGTTTAATACGAACGCTGATGATTCTAGAACGGCGTTGAATACTTCTCCGTATACAGATTCACCTCCTGCATGATCTCATATAGCATCCTGGTATGCATATCTCGCGGCTATATCCGGAGCCCCAGGAGCTATACAAGCCCATATCTCAGATCTTATAGGACTACCCATACAATCCTTAAACCAGTTGTGATAACATCCAGAGATCGGCGGTAGAAGGCCCCTCATGAGGTTCGTCTTACAGAAACCATACTCATCCGGGTTATAGAGTATACAGTCGAGCCAATACTCAGCTAGATCTCGAGCCGATAGAGTTATACCTCGATCCCTCAAAGCTTGAAGCCATACAAGCTGAATCTCCAAGTCATCGTTAGGTATACCACCCTCAACTATATGTGGATACCACCATACATCGAACATCTCATCACGCCCATAGATATCTTCTAACGGTCCTCCAAGGGTACCTCCAGCATTCTTACCAAGCCAGCATCCGTAAACCTTATCTCGATATGTATCCAAGCTAATCCTTAACACCATATAACCCGAGAGGTATATCTATCCGGCTACAGCTTATCAAGATTAACCTCGTACCCCTTCCAGCTATACTCTACCCCGCCATCTAAAGCTATCAAGAGAATATCTCTCATAGCATCTATCTAGAAGCTCATCCGCAACCTAAAGTAGATGTGTCTAGAAGAAGCCTCATAAAGTTGAGGAGCTATCCTATATGAGGATTCGCTGAAGATCTAGCTACGAATAGAAGATTAAGCTTAAATCTGAAGATAGATTGTTCGATGTAAGCTGGATGTAGGTTAGAATAGGTGGATGTACGAGAAGCTACGGATCTATACCTGCTTCATCCATATACTCTATAAGTCTATTCATAATCCTGATCAGAGATTCTCCAACGCTTTTAGCTAAGGTGTGGATATCCTTAGAAGCTATATGTGTATAATTATGCACAAGTATATTCCTTAAAGCGGTAAACCTCCATAACTCTTCAAGCATCCTATTATCGAAGACACCCCTCTCACGTAGGATTACCCCTATATCTCTATAAGATTTAGGAGTTCTCCAACCCATATAGGATATCAATGCTTCACCGATATCTATCACAGCTTCGATAGCCACCTGTAAATTCCTCTCCGTAGCATCTATAGAATCCTCATCCATAATAAACTCATCCAACTCTTTAGATGTAAGCGTTTTAAGTCTCTCGATAGCTCTCCAGAACCTCTCGATCCTAGCTTTAACCCCTGGAGACGGCATCCCTGATCCTACCCACTATCCTCCTATAGAATACCTCGAAGTCATCTTTAAAATCTAAGTATTCATCGATAGCGTTCACAAAATCATCCATATACTCGCCGTAGTCGTTCACTAGGATAGGTATACCCCCCGAGAATACTTCATACCTCAGTATCGTATCTACGCTATTTAGAATCACGACATCTACCTCAACCCCTAGTATCTCCTCGAAGATGGAAGATGCCCTAACTACAGCATCAACTGTATCCTCCGGGTCCTTGATCTTGATAGCTACATCTACATCACTGTAAACTTTCGCATACCCTAAAGCTCTAGATCCAAATAGGATTACGTAAACGCATCTAAGCTCCCTACAAACCCTGATAGCAGCTTCCCTTACAACCTCTAACTCGATCAACGTATACCGACTAACGATAACTAGATCTCATTCTAGATAAATCTGAGCCTAGTCGATAGGCGTATAGGATTACAATTTGAGCGGCTCCCATAGAAGGCTGTAAGTTCAAAGCTGATGTATAGGGAGTAGGCTTTCCGATCCTTGAATATCAAGCTTTCCCCGTCATAGAAGCGAAGTCTACGATACTATTGCAATAACCCTATCGTTAGCTCTAATTCAATCCCATCTGCTTCATGGAAGCCTCTATTATCTCCTGGTACTCCAGCCTTCCCATCTCTCTGAAGAGTCTTTATAAGGATCTGGGGCATAGCTTGTTTTAGGTTGGTATGGTTGAGAAGATAGGTTATATCCGTGAGTTGTTTAGGTGTAGGGTAGGTAAGCTTTACCCTGTGGGTGAGGTGATAGTTTATAGCAGTAAGGTTGAGGTTAAGGATAGAGCATGGTGAATATAGGGTTGATACGATAGCTCTTCTGAATAGCGGGTATGAGACTCTTAGACCTGAGATCCTATTACCTCGTAGGATAGTCGATGAGCTTAAGCTTACCCTTCAACCTTCAGCTAGCATAGTTAAGGAGTATATGCTTCCGGGTGAATCTACTGTACAGTTGACGAGGATCGTAGGAGTTGTTAAGGTTAGCGTAGTCGAGGATGATAGGATCGTAGGACCTATAGATGCCGATGTAGCTGTTAGCGAAGGAGCTGAGGAGCCTCTTATAGGCGATAAGCTTGCTGGTAGGCTATGTATATCTGTGCTAGATTTCGCAGAGGGTATATGGTGCTTCAGGGATGAACTTGGGAGGAGGGAGAGGGGATCCTACTAAAACTATCGATGGATCTATATGAGGAACCGATATACTAAGCCTATGATATGTTTCGGTATAGCCGTTGAAAGCTTTAACCCTGTTCAGATCCTTAACTCTACGTTTATATCGATCAAGGGGGGCATATGCTACTCCTAGAAGGTTTGCATCGTCGTAGATTGATAGATCCTATAGCTCTATCTGAAGCTACTGAGCGTATCGTATCTAGGAGGCGTATCGATGGAGGCTTCGATAGACGCTACTGGCGTTTTAGAGGTGGGCGATGGTATGGTGGTATAGCTACAGCCGATGCTGTAGGATGCTGCCTTAGATGCGTATTCTGCTGGAGTTGGAGGATTAGGGATAACCCGTCTACCGGCGGGTTCTACTCTGCTAGGGATGTATGGGCTAAGCTTACAGATATATGCGTTCGTAGAGGTTATAGCCAGGTTAGGGTTAGCGGATGCGAACCTACTATAGCCTTCGATCATCTAGAAGAGCTTA
>JAWCGL010000038.1:0-8665 GCA_038857155.1 Bathyarchaeia archaeon | reverse complement strand
TCTTGAGTGTAAAATCGGAAGGGTATTATGCTACCTAGTACCGATTCGTAGAATCTGGAGCTAGGTGCACCTACGCTTGTATCGATGTAGTCTGTCTCGTTGAAACCTCCGAATTCATCGTTAGCTATCCTTATCATCCATACGAATTTACCTTCCTCACCCATACCATCTGGTACGAATAAACCTGTCTGCTGACCTATAGCGGTCCAGCTTGTGAATACGACTATATGCGTGACGTTGTATCTCTCCATGATAGGTATCGAGGCATTCTCAGGGGATATGAATGCTTTAGCTATAACGGCAATCTGAGTCGAGTTTATCGTAGCGTTATCTGCTAGAGTCGTACAGTTGCCTAGAACTGTTATCCAGTATCCGTAATCCCACCACGATAGGACTATAGCTCTACCCCCTATGTTCTCCCTCATCCATGCTAAAGCTTCCACCCAATCGGTATACGGCCTATTGTAACGCGCCGATAGCTCCAATATACTCGGGAGGGTCCCATAGTAGAAGTATGTTATGTATACGAAGTACGCTACCGGGAGTAACGCTAACATGGCTATGAGGATAATCGAAGCTACAGCTAGATCCCTACGCATACCGTATAGCATCTTACGTGAACGGCGAACCCTACCCACAGATCTCGTATAGGATATTAGGGGTTGGGAGATCTCGTATAGACTGTAAGCCGCTACGATAGATATAGCCGGAGCTAGCAGCAGCTCTAAACGTGCGAACGATGCCGTGAAGTATAGCGATGTAACAGCCCATACAGATACGAGTATATGCTCGAAGGTACGCTTCCTGAAAGCTTGAATCATATAGAATGGTATGAATAGGCTTAAGAAGCCTGTCGACATGAATATCTGAGCCCAAGTCGTCGATTGATGCTCACCGACCGATCTTATCAACGCAACCTCCCTCTTATATATCGGGTTCAACACGGCTAGATACTTACCTCCTGGGAGACGTATCATACCCGTAGCTACCAGCGCGACGCCGCATAACGCGAGTAGGCCTAGGATGGCTAGGAAGATTCTATCCCCTCTACCTACATCGAGCCTCCTTAAACCTAGCTTCAATAATAGTAGAGCTGCTACACCGTAGCTTAATAGAGCTGTAGAATCGTATATGAAGCCGTATCCTACTTTAGGTATCTGTATAGCTATAAGCATCGATACAGCTACTATGGGGATGTACGCTATTACCAGGTTCTTATCGAAGGATATTAGCATAGCTATGAAAGTGGATAGAGCTATGAGAGCTAATACGTAGAAGCTGCTACCCCATGAAGCTATTAGGTATCCTAGCGATAAACCTGCTATTAGGCCGTAGACTGGACCAATACGTAGATCCCTACTTTTAACAGCTTTCACGTAGAATAGGATGGTTAGTATGAACGCGAGTATACCTACAGATTCATCGTCATACCATCCTGCAAACGTCCTGCTTATGTTAGCCGGAGCTATAGCTAGGAGGAGGGATGATGTTAAGCCTACTATACTACCCCCTATCTCCCGGCCTAGAAGGAATATCGATATACACATGAAGATAGCCATTACAGGTGGGAAGAATACGAGGGCCTCCATCAAAGATATGCCTACACCTAGAAGCTCTATGATACGGTAGAATGCGGCTCCAGCTAACGGTAAACCTATATAGCTGGATCTAGCTATATCCCTACCATACGGATACCAGCTTCTAGTATCATGCCAGTTATACCATGAGGATAATCCCTCTCGTAGTATACGTTCGGTCACCCTATACTGGAAGTAGGTATCATATTCATGTAGGTAGAAGCCTAGATCCCAAACCCTTACTACAGGCTGTATCCTTACATAGAATGCGAGTATACATATAGCGGCTAAGGATATAGGTATCCATAAAGCCTTCAGCCATATCGCCATACTCTTAATCAAACTCCTTATCGAACCCTTTATCGATGCAACGGTTGGTCTACATAGCTTGAACCTCAATACCCTATATACCTCCAGAGATCTAGATCTTATGAAAAGATCGATCTATATAATCCTTACCGCTTCTTAGCAGGTTTCAGCTCCATCCTAACATCATCCATACTGAACGATATCCTAGATTTACATGAGGGACACAACCCGCTGTAGCTCTCCACTATCTCTCCGGGATGTACGAACTCATCACCCTCGTAGAGTATATACCCGCATGATCTACATATAATCCTCTGAGGCATACACCCTATACGAATATAGGGTCGCAGCTATAAAAGTTTCCAGAGTAAGCCTCCTCGATCTAGGATGGAATCCAGCCCTGGGTTTAGGAAGATTTAAGTACTCGTCTAAGCGATATGCAATCCATCAAAGATAGGGTGGTATAGTTGAGGATTAAGCTCAGCGAATACTGGATCTACATAATCGTCATAGCTATCACCGTATTCCTACTATCCGGTTCGATATACGTTATAGTCGAGGGTTCCCAACCCTACCTAGTCTACACCGATGCAAGCGGTAATAGGAGGATAGGTATAGTTAATCCTACGATAAGAGACCAGGTTGTAACAGAGACTCTAACCGTAGCAGCGCTCTACACGCTAAGCTTCATAGGTTTAGCGATGATAGCTATAAGCTATAAATACTCCTACGATCCTAGGACTAGCAATATGCTCCTAGTAGTCGGGTTAACGATGCTTCTAATATCGTCGATAATCCTATACATACTCTTAGACGCTAAGCTATGGCGTAAGATCATGTAGAGCTATCTTCCATATACGTCAAACCTTTATCAGATATACGTGCATAGAATCTACCAGGGGTTCCACCCTTCTTAACCTCGCATAGAATAAACCCAGGTCTACCGGTCCTGGAAAACGCTAATATAACATCAGACCAATACGACATAATCCTACGTGCTACAGGCTCCACCCCTTCACCCTCGATAACAGCTCTAACCTGGCTTACAGCTAGCACTGCGACGTTCTTCGTTACAGCGGATTCCTTTAGGAAGGCTATCTGACGGTTAAACTCCCAGTTAACCGTGAAAGGCTCCTCGACCGAGACTGCTTCACGGTAGAGGCTCGTAATGCTATCCACGACTATGAGGCCTACATCCCTAGATACCATCCTAGATAGCGATTCTAAGATCAAGCTTTGCTCTAGGAAGCTTTCAGGTCTAGATACGATTATATGCTCAGATATCTCTTCGAAATCGTTCTGAACGAGGGTTTTAAGCCTCTCTATAGGGATGCGCCTATCGCAATCCAGATATAGAACCTTGAAACCCATCCTAGCAGCGGATGCAGATGCCTGCAAGGCTAAGGTGGTTTTACCGCTACCTGCCTCACCGTATAAGAGTGTAAGCTTGCCTAGCGGGATACCCCCACCTAGCAGTTCGTCGAGCTTAGAGCAGCCGGTAGGTATAGATCGCATCGTCGAGAACCCATTAAAGTTAATATGTAGAACTTACGCTTAAATTCTGGTGATCTCTAGCGTTCTCAAACCTACGGTGTAACGGGTATGGCTAGATTCGAAGCAGGCTGCTCGATAATAATCGATGGCCCAGCATGTGTAAAGCTGGTATCGGGAGCTCTTAGAGCGTTAGGCGTAGAGTATCGAGATAGAGGGAGGATTATCGTTCGTGAGGGTAGGAGTATACCGTTAGAGTTCCTAGAGGATAGCGAAGCCGAGGTATCATCTGCTTCCAACCCATCATTCGAGAGGGTTGAAGGAGGGGTCTACCCGTCGGAGTGGCTTGAGGCTATAAGGATCGCATCTAAGCTGGATCCAGCTGATATCCTAGTATTGGGAGGCGTGGATGTAGGTAAATCTACGTTCGCTTTGATGCTCGCTAACCATATATTGAACGCGGGTTTGAAGCCTGTAGCAGTCGTCGATGGAGACCTAGGGCAGACCGATATAGGTCCGCCTGGAGCGTTAAGCTATACACTACTCGATAAGCCTACCGTAGATCTATTCGATCTCAGGTTCGAGGAAGCTGTATTCGTAGGATCCCTTACACCATACCAGGCGGTGGATGAGATCGTAGAATCTCTAGCATACCTTAAAGCTAGGGCTTCATCGAGATCTAGAGCTACGATAGTTAATACCGACGGATGGTTTACGGTTGAAGCCTCACCGTATAAGGCTAGGATAGTGGAGAGGTTGAAGCCTAAAGCTACGGTGATCATCGACGGGGATCTCGATCTAAGCTTGATAGAGGGTAAAGCTAAAGAGGTTGGATCGAACGTGGTCAAGATCCCGCCTCCGAGGTATATAAGAGGGAAGACTAGATCTGATAGGAAGAGTAGGAGGGAGCTATGCTATAGGAAGTACTTCGTAGATCCGGCTATCAGGAAGATACCTATAGCATGGATTAAATTCTTGAATCTACCTATAGGTTTAGGCGCCGCCCTACACGTAGATAGGCTTAAGGGGATATCTGCGACTCTAGGCTTCGAATGTATCTATGGGGAGCATACAGGTTCGATGCTCTACATCGTAGCTAGGATGAATACCGAAGGTTGCGTGGAGGCTGAGTATAAGGGGATTAAATGCGTAGTTATACCTTACAGGCTTATCGAGAGACTACTCGTAGGCGTATACGATCAGATGGAGGTATTCAGAGGTTTAGCTATACTGAGATCTATATTTATGGATGGGGATAAGGGTGTCGTAGAACTTATAACATCGTATAGGGGGCCTATAGGCTGCTTGAAAGCTGGGTCTGTGAAGCTAGATGAAAGCTTCAGAGAGGTAGCTAAGTTTAAATATAGTGTTTCGGCTCGCTAGACTTTTAGCTTGATACCCGTAAGGGCTGGTATACCTAGGAGGACTCCTATAGTAGCTTGGATGCTCATAGGTTTAAACGTAGCTGTATGGATCTACATGGTTTATAGAGGGGGTGGATTCTACGACTACGTTATAGAGAGGTATGGGTTAACGCCTGCGTATATAGTGGAGGGTAAAGCGTTGTATACTATAGTGACATCTATGTTCATCCACGGAGATGTAATGCATCTGATAGGGAACATGCTGTATCTAGGAGTGTTCGGGGGGCCTATAGAGTCTAGGATAGGACATCGCCGATTCCTCATCTTATACATGGCTTCAGGTATATTCGCTTCCATAGCTCATACACTCGTAGAAGTATATCTAGCGGAGCCTATAATCCTCTACGGGTGGATGGGTATGAAGATCGTAGATCCTAAGTATATACCTTCGATAGGAGCGTCGGGAGCTATATCAGGTATACTCGGAGCATATCTAGTCCTACTACCAGCATCATCGGTTAGGATAGTAACAATGATAGGATGGATACCCGTCGTCATAAGTATACCGGCTGCGCTATTCATAGCAGGATGGTTCCTATACCAGCTATACGCAGGGATACTATCTGTGACGATACCTCAGCTATACTTTTCAGGGGTAGCATTCTGGGCTCATATAGGAGGATTCATAGCAGGCCTAGCGATGGGTTTAGCTCTCAAGCCTAGGAGGATCCCGGCTGTAATCTTCGATTACCGTAGTAGGTATCTAAACACCGCCCCCCCGGGGGCCTCCATGATTTTTCCATATCCCAAACATGGATATTTGCAGTTTAATCCATAGGAGGATGTAGGTTTATCCATAGGATGGGGAGAATAGAATGGCAAATATCGATAACGGGGTTGGAGCTACCGGATGGATCATATATCGAGTAGATGGGAAGCTAAATTTAGGGGAGTTATAATGGTGGCACGATCTATCGGTGGATAGCTATCCTAGATAGAGCTTCTGATAGTGGTATCGATAGTAGGAGGCCTACGAGCATCTGACCTATATTGATAGGTACTTCGACTAGAGCGTAGACGCCTAACACCATCTGCTCGTATAGATAGTAGGAGAGAACCATAACTGATCCACCGCATACTATAGCGACGACGTTAACCATATTCTCGTAGCCTATCCTAGATAGGTATACGGTTAGCAGTATGAGTAAAGCTGTCGATGCTAGGATCCATAGGGCTAAGGTATCTCAGCCTCTACGGCGTAGTATAGTAGGGCGATCTCAGCTAAACCTGTATACATCTGAGATGAGATAGACCAGAAGGTTAACGTTAGTATCGAAGGTATAGTTAGCGATAGAATCTATAGTATCTACGCGATATACCCGGCTTGAATCTAGATATAAGGCCGACTATATACCCTTCTGACCCCTTAGCTACAAACGTAGCCGGAGCGTAGAAGCCGTAAACTGAGGCTGTATCTGCTAAAGCTGAACCTAGACCTCCGGCAAACCCTCTCACCTTAGGATCGAGGATTAAAGCTATCATGTAAACCGTAACCTCGCCTATATCAAAGTATCCTGGGTAGCGGGTGTGGAAACTCGTACGGCTAGAGTAGCTACAGCTACAGGTACCGTAGATATAGATGAGGCTGCTACGAGGTATGCCCCCTTAGGCTTCACGGGTAGATAGCCTAGGATCCATCGAGATACTAAATCTTCTCTTTAATATCTCTAGCGATTGTATCTACCATACCTTCTACCTATCTCCAGCATAGCTAGATAGTTCTCGATCTTTATGTAGTTAGCTACGGTATTCCCACATCCGATAGCGTACCCTCCACCTGGAGCGCATTCGTCTATAACCGATCTGACGTATGCTTTGAAATCTTCTAGAGGCATCCTAGATAGTTTATCCATATCTATCCCTCCGAGTACGGCTATCCTATCCCCATACAGCCTCTTATACCTTGTTATAGGGTATGAGGGGTCTTCGTAGGAGTGTTTAGCATCTATACCTACATAACCTATGAGATCCTCCATGACGATATCTATCCTCCCACAGCTATGCAGTATGAAGGGTTTACCTGATCTATGTGCTCCATCTACACATCGCTTATGCCATGGGAATACGTAGCGTCTTAGATGATCCGGTGATATCATAGGCCCACCCTTATAGCCCATATCATCACCCATAGACATAGCTCCAACCATAGGCTGCTCAGATATCAAGCGGCATATGAACGAGATAATCCTACCGACCCTATCGAACATATCCCTAACCAGCGTTCTATCTGTATAGAGCGCCTTCGAGAATGGGATGGTACCCATAAGCCACATAACATTCTCTAATACACCGCCTGGGGTTAGAGGTATTATCATCATGCCCTCTGGCAGGATCCTCTCGACTATATGGTATAATGCTAGATACGGATCCTGTATATCCGATTCGATAGGCCAATCATATCTTTCGAAATCCTCCCTAGACTCTATGGTACCTCTAGATTCATCCTGCCAAATCCTTAAACCTCGAGATAGGGCTGCGGTATCCCTACAGGGTTTAACGTTGAATCTAGGGAGTGGCGATGGGAGCGTTAGAGGTATATAGTCGTATCCTAGCTTATGGTAGAATCTAACGATAACCTCGTAGTCGGGTCTAAGCCTACCCTCGCATCCTCCATCCACTATACGTTTAACCCTACCGATCGTGAGATCCCTAGCCTCGGAGAGTCTGTAGCCTGTTAAAGCTTCTACAACCTCTAGATCTGCGAATAGATCGTAGAATGGTATCCTATCAGGCGGGTCTTCGAGTAGGAGTACCGATAGAAGCCTATCGAAGCATACATCCATACCAAGCTATCGATTAACAACCGAGTATAGATAAACCTTAACCTAGCGGTAGCTCTATTAACGTTTATCAGTTTAGATGCTTCGATAAAGATGTGAACCTATGAATCCTCCACGAGAGGTTCTATGCTCTAGATGCAGTAACCCAGCTACGACGTATATAAGGTACGCTAAGCTAAAACTCTGTAGGGAGCATTTCCTAGACTACATCCTAGTTAGGGTTGAGGATGCGGTTAGAAGGTATAAGATGATCAAACCTAGAACCAGGATTCTCGCTGCGGTCTCTGGTGGTAAGGATAGCTCTACCATGTTTCTAACTTTATCAAAGCTTACAGGTAAACTCGACTTCGATCTCACAGCGCTACATATAGATCTAGGGATAGATGGATACTCAAGGGAGGCTAGAAGTATAGCAGAGGAGGTTTGTAGGATAGCTGGTGTACGCTATGCTGTACTCGAGTTAGAGGATCTGATGGGCTTGAATATCGCCGAGCTTTCTAGAAGGATACGTAGACCCCCATGTAGCGTATGCGGAGCTGTTAAGAGGTATCTATTAAATCTAGCAGGTGTAGAAACTGGTGTCGAAGCGGTGGCGTTAGGCCACCACCTAGACGATCTAGCGGTATACATGGTTAAGAATTTCCTTTTACAGAATCTTGAGGGTATACGTAAGCTCGGACCTAAGACTGAGAGGTATGAGGGGGTTCTAGTAGGTAGGATAAGACCGTTATACGAGGTTTATGAGAGGGATACAGCTCTCTACGTAAGCTTCGCAGGTATCCCCTATCAGAGTTTAGAATGCCCCTTTCACAGTGTAGGTATGGAGGATAGGATAAGAGCGTTTCTCGACGGTATGGAGGAGGATTCTCCAGGGTTTAAGATAGCTTTCGCTAGATCTATCGCTAGGAGTTTATCGAAGTATCCGCAGCCAAGATACGAGGTTAGACGATGCGGTTTATGCGGTATGCCTTCTCAAAGCGATGTATGCTCATTCTGTAGGATGATGATGAAGGTGTTGGGGAAGCCTCTAGGCTTAGAGTTGAGGGATAGGGTTAGGGAGATCGTATCGAAGCTATAGAGCTGG
>JAWCGL010000037.1:0-8756 GCA_038857155.1 Bathyarchaeia archaeon | reverse complement strand
TATCGGTATCCACCTCTACCGGTATCCTAATCCTTGATCCACCGCTATATTCTATAGTACAGCCTCTGGTAGGCCCCTCTGAGAGCTCAACTTTAACTTCAACCTCTCTATATCTAGCTAAGTTTGGCTTTACAGCTAGAGCGATTGTAAGCGGGTCATGAAGTATAGGGTTAACTCTACCAGTATGCTCCATCCATGCCCTCATCATATTGTATATAAGCTTATGCTCAGTTTTAACGCTTGATTTAATCTTTTCGATAAGACTCGTAGGCATGATACATCTAAGAGTTGTATCTAAAGTTACTAGTATAGGTTTAAGATTGTGCAGAACGTTATATGCGGCTTCAGGATCGCATCTAATATTGTACTCAGCTCTACCTCCATAAAGATAGCCGCCCATCGATACTAACTTGCATTTGGATAGTTTATCAGGGTATAGTAGGAAAGCTAAAGCTATGTTGGTCATCGGTCCTATGGATACGATGGTTGTCCCAGCTTCAGCTTCGTGGGCTATAATACTGTAGGCATCTATAGTTGATATATTCTGCTTTTCTTCTATATGATTATCGAGGATGGATGCTTGGCATGGGATACTAGAGGGTTTAAACCCTAAGAGTGTATACATCGAGCCTAAAGCTACAAGCTTCTTTAGACCTAGGCTTGAGAGAAGCTTAGATGCAAGTCTTCCTCTAGAAAATATATCGCCATATACTACAGTTACAGATCTAAGTTCGGCTTCGCTAAGCTTCGATGTGAATAGTAGTGCTAAGGCATCGTCGATATCATCGCCTATATCCGTATCTATATGTATGGGGAGCCTACTAGGCATATACTCCACCCGATAGATTTAACTCCTACACATAATATCGATTTAATATTGACGGCGATTTAGATGCATTCTGTTAAAGATGATGTTTATAGGAAGGAGATGGAGATACTTAGGATTCTCAGCGAACATCGAGAGCCTATAGGATCCATGATTATAAGAAACGAGCTTTCCAAGAGAGGCTTCCTCTTAAGCGATAGAGCTATAAGGTATCATCTAAAGATATTGGAGGAGCGGGGATTAGTTAGAGGGGTTGGGGTTGAGGGTAGAGTCATTACAGATAAAGGTTTGGATGAGCTTAAAAGATCCCTAGTATACGAGAGGATAGGCTCCATACTAACTAGATATCTATCGCTAGCCTACAGGGTTACATATGATCTAGATGACGAGAAGGGGGATGTAGTTGCAAATGTTACGGTGGTAGATAAAGATTATAAGAAACATTTGATGGAGGTACTAGTGCTTCTGAAAGATAGGAATCTATTGCCAGCACCATACTATAAGATTTTGAACGGAGGGGAAGAATATAGGGGTATATATGTCCCCGAGGATAAAATAATTGTTTTTACCGTATGCAATCTTACGTTAGACGGTATACTTATACATTCAGGTATACCATTACTCCTTAAATACGGTGGACTGGTACAGTTCATAGATTACAGACCGGTAAGGTTCACGGAGCTCATAGCTTACGAAAGTACTACCATGCCTCCACTGGAGATCTTCGTGTATAGAAGGATGACATCTATAATGCGTTACGTAAATTCTGGATCAGGGTTGATACCTGCAAACCTTAGGGAGATCCCGATGGAAGCTTACGATAAGGTTAGAGAGATCATAGATACATTGCACGGTAGGGGTTGGAGGGGGATGGTAGCTTTAGGTAAACCTAATGAGCCGATCCTCGGTATACCGATCTCTATGGATAGATTCGGTTTATCTATGGTTGGTGGGCTCGTACCTTCAGCAGCGTTAGTAGAGATAGGCGTGACAGCAGATATATTCGCACCGCATCTACTGATGCCTATAGAGGATATGGAAGCTATAGCCTAAGCTAGGAATCTAAGCCTATTGTAGTCTACTATATTCAGAGGTTTCTCGCCTGAGAAGAATCTTATGAAATCCTCCACTATTATCCCGAATAGCATATTCCTCCTCTCATCTGATAAACCCGCTATATGAGGTGTAAGGAATACGTTATCCAAATCATAGAGAGGGCTATCCTCTGGTAGAGGCTCCTTTTCGAATACATCGAGTACAGCCCACGCTATCCTCTCAGTCTTCAAAGCTTCGATTAAAGCCTCCTCGTCTATCAAAGCTCCTCTAGCTGTATTGATTAGTACAGCGTTAGGCTTCATAAGCTTAAACTCTCTCTCACCTATCATATGGTATGTCTCAGATGTCGAAGCAGCGTGCAGACTCACTATATCTGATAGGGATAGTAGCCTATCTAGATCAGTCTTCTCAGCTCCATACTCCTCCACTTCATCTACACTTACATAGGGATCATATACTAGGATCCTCACGTCGAACGGTTTAAGAAGCTTAGCAAGCTCGCGAGCTACAAACCCGAACCCTACTAAACCTACGGTTTTACCTCTAAGATCATATGTACGTATGGGTCTCTCATCCTTATACCTCCAATTCCTCACACGCATAGCCTCTATATGCTGAGGTATAGCTCTCAAACAATTCAACATCATAGCTAAAGTAAACTCGGCAACACCAACCCCTATAACCGAAGCTGCGTTCACGACAACTATACCCCTCTTAAAAACCTCATCGGTAACATATGGTTTAACGCTTCCGGCTGCATGACCTATAATCTTAAGCCTATCGGCTCTCTCAAGAACTCTCTCTGTAAACCTAGGAGAGCCCCAACTAGTTATACAGCCATCAATACCGCTTATAAGCTCTGCAAACTCATCCTCACTCAAATTCCTATCATACGGATTAAATATAACTTCATCAGCAAAGCTCCGAAGCTTACATTCATCCTCAATCCTAGAAACCCTTCTATATAAACTTCTTGGGATGGTTACTAGAATCCGGATCTCCCCATTCACCCTCTCATCCTCCATGATAATTATGCTATATCGAGAACTGTTTTTATGTATGCTAAATCTCTTCGAGTAATTTCTATAATTCTATCAAGGTTTTCATGATATTCGCTATGAAGAGATACTGGCCCATCGAAATTTATATCTTTAAGTATTCTGATAACATCCCTCCATGGGACCAACCCTTCACCCAACGGAACGGTATGCAACATCCATCCACGATCAGTTTTATACCATCCGAAATCCTTCATAGCAACCATAACTATTTTATCACTCAATATATCCATACCCATAAGCCATCCGGCGCTCCCCCCCTCTACAGCCATATGTCCAGGATCTATATACGCACCTATATACTTCGGGTCGAATCCTTCGAGTATAAGATACACTACAGCTGGTTCGGCTGTCATAAACATACCTGAGTGTATATGTAACCCAGCCGTCACGCTATACTCTTTACAAAGTCTCTCTATACCCTTAAGGCTTTCACGAACCTCCTCTACCTGCTTCTTCAAACAGCCAAATCCCCTATACCTCCAATAACCTAGCTTAATATACCTAACTCCAAGCTCCGATGCTTTAGAGAAGGTTTCCCTAGCATACAATTCATTTAGGGATACTATAGAAGTTGTTATCATAGGTACAGTTAAACCTCTACTCGTAAATACTTCTACAGCCTCTGGAAGCTTCTCTAGGACATCCCTAGGCTCTATGTATCCTCCGGGTCTAACTGTTAGATCAACTCCATCGAAGCCCATGTTAGCGGCAAGATCTGCGAACCTCTCTATCGGCATAGACTGGAACATCTTAGAGAATAAGACTATTTTCATCTAAGCTCACCCCTTTATAACTCCTTCATAGTCGAGAAAGCTATACGCTCTATAAACTTCATAGTCTTAACTGCATCCTCAAAATTGGTTTCAGGCTCTAAATCCATCTTAATGCAATCTATGAAATGTCTATTTTCCTGGAGGAATCCATAGGTAACATGAAAATCTCTAACACCGCCGACTAAATCTAAATTCCTTATGACCTCCATCTCACCGTAGGATCTACCTTCTCTGAGTATATAAGCTAACTGTTTCTCAGGAGGATCTAACGGTAAATCTACCATAGCATATACGCTTCTAGAATGCATTTCAAAATAATGTACCCGTCCTCCAGAAGAATAATTCGAACATAGATGACCTATACATCCGTTATCAAATATGATCAACGCATTGAAGCTATTCGGGTAATCAGCATAGAAGTTCGATACATAACTTGAAACTTTTACAGGTTCACCGCTCATGAACCTTAATGCATCTACAGCATGTATAACATCTGCGACTAGATAATTTACTGAACCCCAAGGTTGAGGTTCACCTAAAACATTCTTATGGAAGACAGCTAGACAATGCGTTATCCGATCGTATCCTTCGACTACACTCTTAGCCTTCCTAAACACAGGTATAAACCTTCTATTAAATCCAACCATACTCTTGCACTCATACTTCTTAGCAGCTTCAGCTATCCTTATAGTCTCAGATGACGTAACTCCAGGAGGCTTCTCTATGAATACATGCAACCCATGTCTAAGGCACTCGAAAACTATAGAGGTCATAGGTTCAGCATCAGCATAGAAACTAGTTGGTATAGGAGACATGATAACGTAGACAGCATCTAAAGGTACCGTCGCTAACATATCCTTATAATCTTTGAACCTATAATCAATACCATAGAGATCGCAGATGTATCTAAGCCTCTCCTCGCTAAGATCGCATACAGCTTTCAACTCTACATCAGGAAAACTTGTAAGTGATGGGTAGTGTACCCTGGCGGCATGCCGTCCAGCACCTATAAACCCTATCCTAATCCTATCGCACATAATTGTGTAGCCCTCTTACGATATAGATATACGGTAACCTAAACAGTTAAGGTTTATCGAAGATTCTATTAATCTGAGGGGTTCTACATTGCCCATCCTAACAACCGGTATACTCGTTGTCGATATAATAGCGGCAGGACTTCCACGTATTGCTAGTCAAGGCGAACTCCTCTACGTTACAGATGGGATAACGGTAACCCTTGGAGGACATGCCGGTAACGTATCTGTAGACCTTATTCAACTCGGGGTAAAGATCGGGGACGTATACCTAGCATCTGTAGTCGGTAGGGATATCTTTGGAGATTTCGTAGAGAGATTTCTATTGGAGAGGGGTGTGAAGGTTAGATTTATGAGAGTCGATTCACCTACATCGAAGAATGTTATACTCGTCGTTAAAGGGGAGGATAGACGATTTCATGTAGATGTCGGTTCAAACTTATTCTTAGATGGAGGATTTATCGAGGAAGCTATCGACGAAGTCAAACCTAGTATCTTCTACATCGGTGGGGTAGGTATGCTCGGAAGGTTTGACGACTATCTACCATGTATCTTAGATAGAGCTAGAAGTATCGGTGCGACAACCCTTCTGGATATAGTAGCTCCTTACGGTAGGGATTGGTGCTTCTTCAGAAACATCGTAGGATGCTCCGATATATTTCACTGTAATAGTCTAGAGGTATACAGGATTACAGGTGAAGAAGATACTCTTAACGCTTTGAAGTTTTTAAGAAGACTCGGATGCAAACTTCCGGTGATAACTATGGGGGATAAAGGTTTACTAGCATTTTTTAAAGATATGCTTATACATATCCCAGCTTTCAAAGTAGATACCGTCGATCCTACTGGAGCTGGTGATGCCTTCTGCGCAGGCTTAATATTCAAGCTTAACGAGAAACCAGGCCCTATAGATAACTATACGGTTGGAGAGATCGTCGATGGATTAGTATTTGGCTCAGCTTCAGGAGCCGCATGCTGCACAGCTAAAGGTACCACAACGAATGTTAAAAAGGAGATAGTGGATGCCATCTTAGATGCTCAGCTAAATAGTTTGAGGAAGTATATCCAGGTTAAATCTATTTGAAGTAATGGGGGCTATCGGCTTCTCCTTAACTCTAATGCATAATCTAACCTACTATTTCCACGATTCGTTTCACATATGGATCCGTGAATATATCGTATTCATCCCTACTGGTACTCGAAAATTCTGAAATAATAGCCCCCTCCCCTCCAGCTTGAAACCAATGAAGGGTATTCGGCGGTATCGTATACTGATCCCCAGGTTTAAGTACTATCTCATGTCTAACTGTGAAGAACCTCTCCCTACCCTTTGGTATCCTATATGAAGGTTTACAAGTTGGTTCTCCAGGTATATAGAGGTAAACCGTCCCCCATCTACATCTAAAAGTCTCCTGTTTACCGGGATCATCTCCGATCGGTGGATGCCTATGCTCGGGGCAAATTTGCCAAGGGAAGAGTACAAGTTCCTTAGCACAATATCTATCGGTATTAACATATACGAGGAGTTGTAATCCTATCTCATATAGTCTACCGAGACCAAAGTTTGTCACCTCTATCCTCTCCCTCTCATCATCCCTAACTACGATATGTGCTTTCCTAAAATACTCTAAAGACCTCTTAACAGCTAACTCGTACTCCCTCCTCGTTAAAGACATACCCCTCTTAAAATCTATGTAGTGAATGGAAAGACTATATAAATAGTTCTTGTATAGGTTTAGGCTATATTTAGCCCTCCACCTGGTATGGAAGTATGCGAGAGCATCGACAGCTAGATAATTATTGAGAGATCTATATTCCCGACAGTAAACTAGCTCTCTTCGATCGAAGGTAACCAACATCTCATAATCCATCACGCCTCTTAACGTTTACCCTAAAATCGTCTTCCTAACGCTATCAGAAGCTATTTCCTACCGGAAGCTATCTAAGACAGTTAACGCACATGAAATTATGTTTTGGGTATGATGCTGAAGGTATAGATATAGACACTGTATGGTTAACTTTACTGCTATGCGCAGCTTACCGTTTGGAAGATTGAGTAATCTTTCTATACATCTTCACAGTCGATATACTTAAAATGCTACCAGGAAGATCGATGGAGAGTTATACGACAGGTTTGAATCTAGCTCATAAGCTATGGGTTTTGAAACAGCTATTAATGGAGCGGGTATAGGAGTATTCATGGTAGACCTAAGTACGGTATACATATCTCCTTCTAGCCTACGATATGATGCTTCTGATATATTTTATCCCATGTCTAACTTCTTCATCGATTTCCTCCAATGAGACGAGTTTATGTTTAACATATCTAGGTGAGCATATCTCGTATGATATGTATCTATCGTAGCCTATATCTTTAATTACTTTTATGAATGGTTTAGCTATCCTGTGGAAGAATCCTGTACCTAGTAGTACCCTTTCAAGTCTTCTTGCTTTGATCATAGATCCCCCTCCACCTTGTACCCATATGAGTTTCCCGCTTCTCTCGATAGAATCACCTATATGCATATGTACAAGAACATCTCTAACTCTACAGTAGATCTCCTGTAGCCTCTCTTCGATATTATCTGAGGATGGATCCACATCTCCTGCCCATATAAGTAGCTCTGGATCTATACATGCTTTAAGGTTGGGTGATCCAACCTCCTCCAGCATAGATAATACATCTTCGTAGGACTCTATTATAGGCGGATGGTTCTGTAGAGCTAGAACTACGCTATACTCTTCTGCAAACCTAGATGCCTCCTTCAAACCATCCCTGCACAGCTCCCACTGCCTCCAGTATGGTATACTCGGATCGACATCCCTCATACCAGCTGCGAATACCCTTACTACCCCTATACCTAGATCAGATGCGAGTTTAATAGCTTCTTTAACGTAGAGTATGTTAAGTTCCCTCCTAAACTCGTCTGGTCCTGAGAAATCGCTATATGATGCAAGTACGGGTATCTCTACCCCGTAGGATGAAGCTACCTCGATTATCTTACGCCTATCCTTCGAATTTAGATCGATAGGAGAGGCATGCGGTCTTTTAGCCATAAGCTCAACCCCATCGTACCCATAATCAGCAACCCTAACTATAACTTCCTCGATACCTAGAGGCCTCCCTATATAGAAGAATCCAGAGTAGCTTACAGAGTGGAGAGCAACCTTCATACCTAATACTAAATTTCTAACTTCCAACCTATTAAAGATAGCTAGCCTCTATAGGATTCCTAGCTTCTTCAACACGTCTAATACATAGTTCTTAGCTTCATCTACGATCCTCTCAAAGATCCTCTCCCCCTCTTCCCTGGATGCTCTACTAGGCTCCCCCCATACACCTGTAGGTGTTAACTCATCTATCGATATATAGTCTATATAATCCCTCATAGCCTCGGGTTTGGAGTCTCCAGTTAACTCTCCAACCAACTCTGGTTTTAGATATAGCATAAGGGAGGTCTCATATCGTCCTGCATGTATATCCTCCGCATATCTAGACCCAAAATACATACTACCTAGATCTACGAGTAACGTTAGAGGCCTTCTACCGAACCTATAGTTAATCTCCCTAACTATACTCTTAAGGTTATAATTTCCGCCATGCCCATTGACGATTATCAGAGCTTTAAACCCGTGAACCCTAAGCGATATGGCTATATCCTTTAGTAGATTATGTAGTGTAAAAGGTCTAAGCCATATAGTAGATGTATATCTACTATGCTCGATAGAACAACTGTAAGGTATAGGCGGTAGGAGAAATGCCTCAATCCTCTCAGCTAAAGCTCTACTAACCTCGCAAGCTATAATCGTATCCGTAGATACAGGTAGATGTAATCCATGCTGCTCCATAGACCCTATAGGTTGTACAGCTATAATAGGTTTAATCCTAGCTATATCAGGCTCACGACTCTCGGATGAAAGCATAAGGATATGTTGTATCCCTAAACGTAATAAAAACTAAGCGGGAACGCATAGCCTCAGAGTATATTCTCAAAACCCTCTTAAC
>JAWCGL010000036.1:0-8827 GCA_038857155.1 Bathyarchaeia archaeon | reverse complement strand
TGACAAAGTTTAAATCAGGATTCGAAGCTATCCTAGGTAGCCTACCCCTATCGATCATAGTCGTATCCCCACTCCTATCCTGTACGTAGACCCTACCGTTCAATACGAAGATAGCTCCTCTAGAGCACCATAACCTAAACTCCTCATCTACAGAGGCAGTCGTGCCGGGAGCAGCTCCGGATATAGCTATAGATGCCAACACCCCTCCAGATAGCTCTGCGGCTATCGCTATATATAGATCGACATCTGTCCCGCATCTATCCATCAAAGCTTTAACCTTTACAGGCTCCCTCTCGGTGATCCATAGGATTAGATCTACAAGATGAGTCCCAGAAGCTTTAAGCTGACCACCACCAGATAGCTTAGGATCTAGATACCATCTACCCGCTGCTATAAGATTCTGGTATAGCGTAGCTACTATGAAGTGTGGATCGCCGAGCTTCCCACCTAGAACCATATCCCTAACATAAGTATACACCGGGTCGAAATGCCTCTGGTAGCCTACGGCGAGCACGAGGCTCCTCCTAGAAGCTTCAGAAGCCATCTCCTCCGCCTCCCTAAGCGATACAGCCATAGGCTTCTCTACGAGTACATGGAGGCCTCTTTTCAAAGACTCCATAACATGCTCGTAATGCATGGTATGCGGTGTACATATTATGACGGCATCCAGTTCTACGGAGTCGAGCATCTCACGGTAGTCCATGAATATATTCTCCCTAGGTATCGGATCCGCCGTCGTATTACGGAATCTATTCGCGTAGATTCTAAGCTTCTCAGCATTCTCCAGCTTCACATCGCATAGAGCCTTTATACAAGCTTCCCCTTCATCTAGTATACTAAGCCTCCTAACATGTTCGTAGCTTATAGAACCACATCCGATGAAGCCTAGTTTAAGCATAAATAACACCTACTACATAGATTTCGAAGGATGTAATTTAAGCCTTCTTTAGATTTTTAAATAAGATTTATTTTAGGCTTATATAAGATTGGAGCCGGGTGAGGGGATAGAGAACTTAACTCTAAGGTTAGAGGATGGGGGCTCCTACACCCCCCCTTTATCGATAGATACGCATAGCTTCTCTAAGCTATGGTTAAAACAATACTCAAGATGGCCATAGAGCCCTTAATATCCATCAAACTGGAGGTGAACGGAACATTAGGGAGGTTGATCATATGAACGTAAAGCTTCTATCGAAGGCGATTAAAGCATCGTCCTACTCGATCGTATTCATCGCCCTAGCTATGCTACCGAGCATGGTGTTGAATAGGTTTATCCATAGGGAGTTGTATGGATTAATCCTAGATCATATTGGATATGAGGGTTTTCTAGCACCGATGATCGTTACGGCGGTGCTCATATGGTTTAGTATAGTGCTGGAAGATAATATACTAGGGATAATCCCACTTATATTATACTCTCCTACTCGGTATTCACGTATCTACTATTATCAATTACACATTACGGATTATATATTATATATTGTGAAAGCTTCTAAATAAAGATAGATTTCAAGCCTCTTCTCATAGCGGTAATCGCATCTATGATACTCACCCTATCCATCAAGATATCGGGGAGGTTATGTAAGCTTAGATGATTAAGAAATCTTCTCTAATAGATGTAGCGTATCTTTTAAGGATCCATCCTCATCATAGATTATGGTAGCATCCCACATCCACGTCTAGGTAGATAGCCTTAATCCTCTTATCTCTCTAACCTTAGGTATGGTGCGACTAGTTCACATCGGTGTAAGTGGACTTACAACTATAGAAGGCGTAAGTTATACTTACAACTGATAAACATGTTTATAAATATTCCGAAATTTCGTCTGTAAGTCTATGGGAGCTGTAGGTTATGTAAGGGTATCTACACGTGAACAGGATGAGGAGGTACAGCTTAAAGCTATAGAGAGGTTCCTGGAAGCTAGAGGTTTCGAGCTTATAAAAGTCTACGTAGATAAGGGGGAGTCTGGAGCTAAACCGTTCATAGATAGACCTTCAGCTCTACAACTCCTAGAGGAGTTGGATATTCTAAAGCCTGGTTTCGTAGTAGCGTGGAGTCTCGATAGACTTGGTAGATCTATGCTGGATACAATGAATACAGTTCTCATGCTAGAAGAGAAGGGGGTTAAAGTTCTCACGATCAAAGAAGAATTTCTACAGACTCTTGATCCGAATATAAGGAAGCTTATACTCTCCATCCTTGCATGGGTAGCCGAATATGAGCGTAGACGTATCAAAGAGAGGCAGGAAGAGGCATGGAGACAAGGAAAAACTAAAGGTAGACCTAAGAAGATAAGCGATGAAATCATACTCCAATATTACCAGAAGTATAGGAGGTATGGTAACAAGAAGTATATCTGGCTACGTCTATGCGAAGACTGCAAGCAATCTATAAGCTACGATAGATTCCTAAGACGGCTTAAACAGCTCCTGAAAAGTTAACGTTCAATAGAAGCACACCATACAACTTAATCGTATTTCAATTAACAATTTACAAACTATTCATATAACTATTTGATTACTTGTTATAGTTTTTGTATATTTTGAAGATACCTCCTTAAGCTTTTCATCATCTGTTATAAGCGTTAGGTTATTCATCATAACTATATAGATATATGATGTATCATAGATTGTAACATTTTCCTTTAAAACTATCTCAAATACTTCTCTTTCTAATCCTTTAACAGAGTATAACTCGATCGTATTGAAAATATCCGTTAGCAATTCAAGTAATTTGTATGCCATCTCGATTTTAATTCTTTTAAGTAAAAACATTCTTTTCAAATACTATTCACAACTTCATATATAGCTAAATCTATCGTAACACCTTTCATAAAAACTTTTACTATACCTTTCTTCACTAGGTTTACTATAGAGCTAGCATCGTAAAGATACAACGCTATCTCCTCTCCCTATCCTCACGTATAATCCTTACAATCTCCTCATAAGTTATATGCGATAGCTAACTCCTTCGCCTTAGACTTTAACTCTTCTTCGATAGCTCTCCTTATAATGGGGCCAGGCTTTATACCGTACTTATCGAGTAGCTCCTTCAATCTCCTAGGAATTTTAGCAGATACCGTAACGTAACTCATACAGGGTAGTATATATTGGGAGACATATATAGTGTTTACATCTAAGAAGGATAGCAACTTTTACTCATCATAAGGTGTGAGACAAAGTAGTGTCCATCATTATCTATCCTTAAAGCTGGTTTGTCGATTGAAGCTATCCCCTCAATGATAGTAACTAGTATTACAACTCCAGCCATATCACGCAAAGGTCATACATCCTTCATAACCCTAGTGATCGAAATATATAGGAGGCTAAGAGAGACCGTAAAGCTACACAAATCATCAATACCGAAGTTGATGTAGATACTTCTGGAAAAACCGTACTGGCACAAAGGAGAGACATACACCAGAAAGAAAACATAGGTACGATACGAATCGGAATAGAAGAGTTATGATTGGAGCGGGCCCGCCGGGATTCGAACCCGGGATCTCCGGCTCCGGAGGCCGGTGCTCTATCCATGCTGAGCTACAGGCCCTTCTATGATGAAGTATTTGAGTTAGGTGGTTTATATGGATTCCGTTTGTATTCGCTTTGCATCGGTTCCTCTACCGATATGACTTTCCCCACCTATGGAGGATCCAGGTTGACTAGGTATGATCTACTCTTATCTGCACTAATGCAAGAGCCTACCAGGCTTTGGATCGACGCCTGGAAAAGGTTGAGGGGTCAATCTCTAATATAATCTCTAAAACCTTAGGCTCCTCTCTAACATCTCTAATACTCTGAGCCGTGAAGAACTGGAAGGCTTACACTATAAGGATGGATCGATCTACCATGTATACCGTGGAGGTGGGAGGTTTGAATGGAAGAGGCTCGGAGAGAAGGCTATGTAACATCATGATATACGCATCCATTATAGATCCATACCTGATCCATAGAGTTCCATAGAGTCCTCCATATCAGTTTAAAGGAGTGTAATCCTTTAAAGTAAAGATGATTTATCCATGCGCCGGGTCGGATTCTTCGCGAACCTTATTAGGCTTCTTCCCTATACATCGAGTAGAGACAGGAGGGTAATGTTAACCGGTATAGTTCTAAATGACCCCTATCCGTCGATTGTTTAAGCGTTTCATATAGCTTTAGTACAAGGAGTCTAAGATTGTTCAGAGAGGACTCCCAGTCGATGATCATATCTAGGAACTGGATCTCTTTAGATAGGTGAGCCTTTCATCAACCCCTACAGTTCTAAGCATACGGAGGTATTTCATCCTTACTCTTTTCCTCCCTTATGTGTATGATGAACTTTACATAACTCAATTCATTTCTGAATGGCTAAGTATCTTATATGCGTTAGGAATTTTAACGATGTCTAATCATCTTGCCCGCAAATTTTTTAAGTAATGTAGATATACAAATGTTGATGGGGGTATACGTTTGTTGCCACTTACTCCTAAGCAGTTGGTTATTCGGAGGTTGCGTAGGAGGGGTTTAAGGTAGGAGGTTAATAGGGTTGTTTTGGCGATTGACTCCGAGGTTGAGGGGCTATTTTATGTTAAGAGGTTTGATGAAGAGTATGCTGTTTTGCCTGTGGCTTCTCACGAATATTCTAGCAGCAAAGGAATTAGTGATAGTGCCGCTTTTAACCGCTCAATCAGCAGTCCAACTATTCAGATATGCTGTAGCGGACAATATCGTAAAGGTCGAATGTACGTTAGACAAGCCGCTTTATTTTGAGTCAGATGGCTTACTTGCGAACTTCACACTGCTTGGGAAGCCGGATGGGTATAGGGTGAGAGCCTATGTGGGCTTCGTTTTCTCATGTGATGGTGTAGGGGCTGAAGGCTTCTACCGAATAAATATCACGGCATACTGTAATGGTAGAGAAGCCTACAGAATATTGCGCGATGAGGAAATAGTCTCAAGCGGAGGGTCGCATGGAGCAATAGAAATTCCCATAGACACAGAACTAATAAAGGAGGGTAACACTCTGCTTATCTCAATACAACTAACATCCATACTACGTCAATATGGAACTGGTCTCGCTATCCTCAAGTTAGGTCCAATAGACCTCGCCATAGAAAGCATAGATGCAGACCTTGATAAAATTCCAGATCCAATAGACAACCTACCAGTAAATAATCAAATGATATTCATTATGCTACTGCTCACAACATCACTTATCCTAATAGCGGCGTTCAAGAAACTGAGGAACAGCGTAGAGCGTCTCTAAAAAGGGAGTTTACGCCGCGCAAGTTCGAATCCCAGCGGTTTGAATCGATATTCTTCGTATGCTCTGGATGCCAGATTCTAACAGATTTACTCATGATAAAGTATAAGGGTATCTAGGAGAGTAGATGCTACCTAGACGTCTATCTATCGTTAAGAGATACCTTTAAGGAATCTCTCTAGATTCTTCCTCATGATCTTCTCTATAGTATCGCTTGTAAGACCTAACTCCTCCCTGAATATAGCTAGATCGGATAGCATAACCCTCCTAAACCTCTCTGGATCTTCTGGATTTCCATTATCTGATCCGGACATTAGTAGATCTGGGCCGAGATACACTATAGCTTTACGTAGAGCTTCACTACGCCATAACCTAGGTGTACCTGGGGTTATATCTATGAACATCTGGGTTTTATCGATGCTGTCCCATCCTACTGCTGCTAGGAATCTGCCAGCGGTGGCTAAGCATTCATCAACCCACGGCCACCCTATGTGAGCTAGAGCGAATCTTATCCTAGGATAGAACATCAGGAACTCGTAGAATACTGGCTTACAGAATCTAGATGAATCTGGGAAACCCCAGGATATACCGCTATGGAATATTATAGGGACGCCGAGAGATTCTATCTTCTCGAATAGAGGTCTAAATCTCTCCTCGTATGGATACCAGCCTGCAGGTATCATCTTAAACCCCTTCAATCCTAGGTCGCATATGGCCCTCTCAGCTTCATCGACTACCCCCTCCATCCTAGGATCTATAAACGCAAACCCTATAATCCTGTCGGGATCATAACTCTGAATGCTTGAGGCAAACTCGGCGCACTCCCTGAACCTCTCTCTAGACAGTATACTCGTATCCATAGTTAGAAGCCCTGGATGCGGGGAGAATAACACTATCTTCTCCACACTAGCTTCATCCATAGCTCTAACTATCCTTTCAGCCTTCTCAACCCCTCTAGAGTGTACATGACAATCTGAAGATAGATAGACAGAGCACATAGAATATTAGATATCTCTAGGAATTCGATTTAAACCTCTTCTACGTTACTCTAATATCGGGTTACGTAGAATATAGTAGGATGAGGCGATGAACTACGATTATTTCTGATAGATCCTCCTGAATATCCATCCTTATACCTCTCGATAACACCTCTATCTATTGGATCATCGATCTCCTCTTTAAGCCTTCTATAGACCCCTTCACCGACTATAGGTTTCTCATAGCATATTACGTCGAGGATTAAAGGATTCAATTCATCTATCATCCTAAATATCTCATCATCTGTAAACCTTATAGCCGATATCCTAAGCATCCCTGTAGTTATAGTTCTCCTCTTAACTATATCCGTAGACAGTCTATTAGAGATTACACATAGACTTATATCGCTATACTCTGTATACGATTCTCTAGCGTACGATCCGAAGAGTATGACGCAGCAAGGTTTAAGTATTGCTAGATCCCATCCAAAAACGCTTTTATAAGCTTCTCAACATCACTTTTCAACCTCTCTTCTACCGACAATCCTCCTTGCCTCCTCTAATATAGCTTCCACAAACTTCACAGCTTCTTCAGCTTGAATCCTTATGAAATAAGATGACGTAGCTAAGACGAATAGGATGACATGCTTCTCAGCTTCCATATTCCGTGGTACATCGAGATAACTCTTTTATCCTTTAGATAGGTTAGTTTCTGTATACGTAACTTTGCCTCGATCGCATACATGGCTTATGAAGGTGCTGGAGGATGAGGATCTGGAGCTAGCTATAGCTAAAGGTGGATGTATAATATATCGTGGTAGAGGGGAAGGTATAAAGCCTTTAGTAGATGCTATAGATACGATAGGATTAAGCGATCTAAAAGGAACGATCCTAGCAGATAGAATCGTAGGGTTAGCTGCAAGCTATCTAGCCGTCTACGCAGGTTTCTCAGAAGTTCATGGTTTAATCGTAAGCAGATCTGCAGCCGATTTTCTCGAATCCAGAGGGGTGGTCGCATATTGGATGAAGATTGTTGACATTATACTCGATCGTAGCGGCTTATCTTTATGCCCATTCGAAAAGCTTGCGTTAGAGGTAGGTAATCCTAGAGAATTCTATCTTACTGTAAAAAGTAGGGCGTTAAAATGGTAATCGTACCAGGTAGGTTTGTAGAATTAGAAGTAATATCGCGACGACCAGTGTGGAGGCTGATATGATGGCTCCAGGTCTAATCCATTGACTTAGATATATGTGCTCCCCCCTACGTTCAGCTATACCTAAAGCAATTATGTTAGCAGTACTACCTATCATCGTAAGATTTCCATATAGTGTACCTGCAAAGAGTGAAGCCCACCATAAAGGTGCTACGCTGACGCCTAACATCTCAAGCTCCGATACCACCGGTATCAACATAGCGATAGCTAATATGTTATCTAGGAACGCGCTTAAGATAGCTGCGATATGACTATAAATGAGGAGGAAGGATACTTCCCCGAGCATACTAGTTAAAGAATACATTCCATCTGCTATTACTTTCATGACACCTACGTACTTGAGAGTACCTACTGAGGCGAAGAGGAGAGCGAAGAATATCAAAGTTCTCCACTCAACTCTTCTCTCTACGATCTCTCTTCCTCTCTCTAAATCTAGTAATAGCACGATGCTAGCTAAACCTAAGGGTATAGCTAGGAGTAGGGTATTCCTCTCTAAGTGGAATGCCTCCTCTAATGGATGATGCAGTATAAGCGATATCAATAATGCTGCGAATATTATCGAACATAATCTGAATTGTTCAGGTACCATCCTCTCATTATTCGAGGATCCGCCATTACTAGAAGCTATAGATTTAAGTGCCGAATCAAAGCTACTGATATAGCTAAAGAATATTTTTCTGCATAGTAGTATGCATAATGCTAATACAGCGATGGATATAGGTGTAGCCCACCTTAAGAAGTCGAGGAAGGTTAAACCCGCTCTAAACGCTATCATCACACCTATAGGGTTTCCGACGACTGTAGCTGTACTTCCGATATTCGTAGCGAAAACAGTCATCATAAGTAAAGGTGTAGCGCTTAGATTTAACCTCCTAGTGATGGATAGTATCGTCGCACTCACTATAAGGATAGAGGTAACTTCATCTACTAACGCTGCTAACAAAGCTGAGATGATCATTAACCCTATAACTATCTTCTCGGCGTCGGCTCCTAAGAAACCTATAAATTTATCGACTATATACTCGAAGAAGTAGTGTTCCTCTAGAAAACCTATTATAGTCATCATCCCTATAAGGAAGAATATTACATCGAACATCGCGAATTCAAGAAGATGCTGGATATCTAGTACGTTGAATAGCATAAGAAGGAATATCGCCATAAACGCGAATGGAAGCCTATACCTCCAAAGTAGAAGCGTTGCATAAGTCTTCATAGCGAATAGCGTTATAGCTATTATTTGAGGCTGGGTTAGAGCACCTGAAAGCGTAGCTACAATAAACGTTGCGATCGTTAGGATAACGGTTATAATTATCCTCTTCCTTATCTCCGTTTCCTGTCCAGACATACCATAAGCAAAGGAGATCAAGGCACTCCTCCTATATATATTCTATCCA